>JAQIBY010000016.1 GCA_027858835.1 Bacteroidales bacterium
CAGTAATTATGTATAGTGCATAGCACCCTGCGAGATGCAACGACACCATACACGGAACGTGAAGATGAAGTATAAACGTAAAACCTAAGAATATGGATTTAGGGAAATATAAACCAAACCGGGAGTTTCTTCTTTATACAACACCCAATGGCGATGTAAAAGTAGATGTTCTTTTGCAAGACGAAACCGTGTTGCTCACACAAAAAGCAATGGGCGAATTGTTTGGTGTAGAAACCAACACTATTAATTATCATCTAAAAGAAGTTTTTAAAACCAATGAATTAGAAGAAGATTCAGTTATTCGAAAAATTCGAATAACTGCTGCCGATGGCAAGAAATACCTTACAAATTTTTATAATCTCGATGCTATTATTTCGGTTGGTTATCGGGTTAATTCCCAACAAGCTACACAGTTTCGTATTTGGGCAACCAAAACTTTACGAGAATTCATTATTAAAGGATTTGTTCTGGATGATGAACGTTTAAAACAAGGTGGTCAACTTTTTGGCAAAGATTACTTTGATGAATTACTTGCACGGATTAGAGAAATCCGAGCCAGTGAGCGGAGATTTTACCAAAAGATTACCGATATCTATTCTGAGTGCAGCATTGATTACGACCCAAAAGCTGAAATTACTCAAGTGTTTTACAAAACAGTTCAGAATAAACTCCATTGGGCTATAACAGGACAAACAGCTGCCGAGATTATTTCATCAAGAGCAAAAGCAGAATTGCCTAATATGGGATTAACAACTTGGAAAAATTCTCCAAAAGGAAAAGTTTTAAAAACGGATATTCCCGTTGCTAAAAACTATCTAAACCAAAAAGAAATTGATGAATTAAATAGGATAGTAACCATGTATTTGGATTACGCAGAAAATCAGGCAGCACGCCAAATACCAATGAAAATGGGTGACTGGATTGGTAAATTAGACGGATTTTTACAATTCAATGATTATTCTGTTTTGAAAAACGCTGGTTCAATTTCAGCAGAAATTGCAAAGAAATTAGCAACAGAAGAATTTGAGAAATTTAGAGTAAAGCAAGATTCCGAATTTGAATCAGACTTTGATAGGGAGGTAAAACGACTAAAAGGAGATGACAAATGAGCCATCGCTTCTCCATCCCTCCGCATATTGCCACCGTTTCCCGCCAAGCAAAACAAACTATTGTGCAACGATTATACCAATTGTGTTTCCAAATGATTGATAAAGAAATTTTGAAACTACAATGGTTAATGCCGATATTACAGCAAAACAAGCATACAGAACGAAGTGAAAGTATGCGCCATTTTGATGTTTAATCGGTATTATATGCATATTTAACGCAAAATAAGCAACGAATAATTTTGATTTCGACGATAAAGATTACTTAGCTTTGCATATCATACCAATTGTATTTCCTCCAAATGAAAAAAAATTTGCGCACAATACCAACAATTGGTATCTTTGTGTAAACGATAATGATTATGGCTAAAAATACATCAATATTACTTGGAGATTATTTCGAAGACTTCATTAATCAACAAATTAAGTCTGGTAAGTTTTCTTCTGCTAGTGAGGTTGTTCGAACAGCGCTAAGACTTTTTGAATATGAACAGTCTAAGAAAACTGAAATAATCAAAGCACTAAAGAAGGGTGAAAAATCTGGCTTTGTAAATGATTTTGATCGCGATGCTTTTCTTAAAAACATTCATGAGAAACACCTGTCAAAACAATGAAATTCAAAATTAGTATCTTAGCAAGTCGAGATATTGAGAACATTTGGCTATATACTTATGAAAACTGGTCAATTGAACAAGCCGACAGATATCTAAATTTAATTATTGACGAAATTGAATATGTCGCAGAAAAACCGGAGTCCGGGTTTGATGTCAGTTCAGTAAGGCAAGGATATTTTCGGACAAAAATCAAGTCTCATCTCATCTTTTATAAAATTGATCAAAAAAATGAAATTGTTGAGATTATCCGGATTTTACACCAAAGCATGGATATTGAAAATAGATTGAGTGAATAATAAAACTGCATTTACTGATATACCTATCTGCCACTCGTTGGATGTCTGGCTCCCCAATTTTATTCATGAACTAGAATTGATTAACTTTGTATCTTGTGTTAAATTAAACACGCTTTTTGATTATGTGGATGCTGAAGATAATAGAGTAGCTCGGTGTCATTTGTTAGAAGGCTTTACGCATGATTATTCGATTGCAAAAGACCAGCCTGTACAGAATAAAACACGAAAGCACAGTAATTATGTATAGTGCATAGCACCCTGCGAGATGCAACGACACCATACACGGAACGTGAAGATGAAGTATAAACGTAAAACCTAAGAATATGGATTTAGGGAAATATAAACCAAAC
>JAQIBY010000020.1 GCA_027858835.1 Bacteroidales bacterium
CAGATACTATCATCAAGCCCTGCATTCGCAACTGGCTGTTTATAGAAAGTTACCCACATAGTATCAATATCAGAACATCCTCCGCCAGAAGATACTACCCATTGGAAAGGAATTTGTACGTACGCAGAATCTCCAAAGGATGATAATGGGTTAATGGTTACAGTTGCATTAGGAATGCTTGCGTCATCAAAACTGTAGCTAATTCCTTCTTTAACCATCCAATACATGTTGGCCCATCCGGTACCGGTTGTATCTGCATGGAAAGTATAGGTGTTTCCACAAACTTCATCGTAATTATCGTCGCCGACAAAAGCATTCGGGATTTTCGCAAATACTATATCTCTATTTGCTGTACTTTGACATTGTACACCTTGAAACTGATTTGTTTCAGTCCATGTAAATTCAACATCACGATAGTTTCCTGTGTAATTGTCAATGGTTACACATGTATTTGGATCTGTATTGTCATCAAAATAGGTATTAATACCACCAGTAGCTGACGCTGTCCAGAAACCTTCACCATTCACGTTGTTCACTTGTAAGCAAGTATTCGTTCCACAAACAGTATCTACATTGGATACAATGTTTGGTTGTGGTGCAGAAATAAATGTTACCAAGACTTGATCTTGTTCAAAACAAGAACCATTATATTCAGTTAAAGTAAATTGATATGTTCCAGGATTACTTACTGTGATAGTTGTAGTAGCTCCTGTGGCAGGATTAAAGTTTGCATTTCCTGACCATTGGAATGTTGTTCCGGGGATACTGTTTTCAACAGAAAGTTCGATTTCAGTTCCGCAAACAATTGTGTCATTTCCGGCATAAGGAATAGGATTTGAATTAAAGCTTATAACGACATCGTCACTTCCAACACATTGTCCGTTAACAATGTTCCAAGTAAATACACAATCACCATAATCAGTAACATTTGCAATCATATCTGGGTCATGATAATTTGTACCACCAACAGCGACATAGTTACAGGTTGATGACCAATATCCGACCATTCCTGCAGGTATATCTGAAGCATTTAATGGCATAACCAATGCGCATGTGTCATTTGCGATGCCTGCATCAGGTGATGGAGTTTGCATCCAGCGTACAGGGGTTCCCTGAGCGGCAGAATAGCATCCATCAGTTGGATCTGCATTACTATTTGAGTTATCATCATGAGAAGTAACTGCTGAAATGTAATAAATATCTCCGTAGTTAAGTCCGAGTGTGTTACGGCAGAAATCGGGATCCGTAGAATTGTAAGCAATTGGAGCATTAATGTCTCCTTGGTGAATAATATATCCTAATACGTATGGTAAGGCATCGGGGTGATAATCATCACCATTATGGCTTATGCTTGCTCCTGTACATTCATTACCACATAAATTGACTAACTCAAGACTGGTCATTGTTCCTGGACTTGGACATCCGCAATCGCGGAAGCCTTGAATTTCAATGGAAGAACATCCGTTTGCATCTTCAATGAGATAATTATATGCAGTGGCTGAGGTATGCGTCGCATAAAAATCTGCGTTAGTTTGTGCAACACCATTCACAGTGTAGTTATTAATCTCTGTTACACCATCGCTGCCCACAACAGTAAATACTACTTCATATAAATCACTAGGGATACAGTTCTGATCATTGAAGTCGATTATCTGAATTTCATCAAAGATCGTAAATGCCTCTGTGTCGCTAGACTGAGTATAGCATGTGCCGGGTAATGTGTTTGTAATTATATAGGTTGTTCCAGGTGTTAAATCTTCAGGGTCAATAATTCCTGTTTCAATATCAGGAATATTAGGATTGGCTGTCAGGGTACCAAAGTCAACAGCATCAATTTCAATTGGGGCGTCGTTACCACACATATCATCAATTGCGGTAATTGTTGGATCAAGAATTTCTTGGAATTCTATGCTTACTGTTTCGCTTGTTTCACAAGCTGCATTGGCATAGAATTGTTCTGTCCATGAAAATTGATAAGTCCCTGGAATTGTTACTGTAACTTCGGTTTGGGGATCTGTTTCATCAACAAAGTTTGCTGTTCCGGGACCGTTAACGAGTTCCCAGAAGCCGTTGTTTCCGTCTGCCGGGTTACTGGCATCCATGTTTGTTGTCATTCCACAAACGGTAGTGTTAGCTCCGGGATCCGGTGTTGGCTGAACACAGCAGGTTGGGTTATTTTCGTCAAGAACCGTCACATACATTGCTGTATCGTGCTCACAACCAAAATCATCCACAAGTGTGAAGATAAAAGGTTGATCAGAGTTTTCACTCGGGTTGTCGGTTGTCATATAAGTACCGGTAACACAATCTTCATCAATTGGGTTATCTAATTCTGCTCCATACAATCCGTACCACTCAGAGGGAGTGTAATCGGGAGTATAACTCCACATATCGGGGAACAAACTTGCATCAAAATCAAGATACCATCCAAAGATGTATCCATCATCTTGACTCCAGTTGTCACAAATGGTAATTGTCCATTGCCCATTTAATAAACAGCCTTCTAATCCGGCGAGGTCTTCAGCGGAAGCATAATCACCGGCAGGAATGGTTGATACGCTACTTGAAATATCAGTTAAGGTTTGCGTTGCATCTTCTGTAATACAATACCAATAACCAACACCGGGGACTTCGTTATTATCACTATATCCGGCATCAATTGGTTCACCAAGGAATGTGCCGCTACCACCTTGTGTTTGTAAGGTTACGCTTTGTCCACTTGGACATTGGATGTCAATTGTTAAGTCACCGAGAAATGAGTGTTCAAGATTCATGCAAATCGAATTCAAGTCATTAATGCTTTCCAGTGTTTGACCGGGAAGGAATTGATTTTGCATTAACTGAGAATTATAACAAACTCCGTTTCCATCTGGTAAACTTACGGTATCTGCAATTGAGGGGACAATAGAACTATTCCATTCAGCAGTTCCATAAGCAGCACACATTTCCACAGGTGCACCCATGCATATTTCTGCGGGGTCAACAGTACTTGCTGAACTCCATAAAGGCGTTCTGGCGACTCTTACACGATGTGTAGCAGAGTTTGTATTTAAACAACCCTGTGAATCTTCAATTGAAAGTAGAATCGTATAACCTTGTCGGGTAGGGAAGTTATGTGTGACCTCTGTTAAACCTAGGCCTGACTGTTCAGGTGAACCGTCATTAAAATTCCATGTAAAAGTTACATTAGCATCATCCAAAGCATAACCGGTACCACTCGGATAAGAACCTTCTGCAGTAAATGTTACAGTTTCAGACTGATTATTCGCATAATCCCAGCATACATTGGTGTAATTTACGCCACCTTCATTAACCATTGATGGAGAAGAGGAAATAACATTTACAAGCAAAGGAGCAGGGCAAATAAATTGACATGCTAAAATACCGGAAAAAGTTGCGCCCGCAGTCGAGGATGTAAATTCAAAAGTTAAGCAACCTGTTTCATTTGTATTGGATGCGTAAGCACCTAGTGTTCCGGTGGAGCCACTATCCCAGCAAATTAACTGATCAGCTGATGTGTCATCTCCATCATAAACACAAAGAGTTGCGTCGCCTGTAAGACCAGAAACTCCTCCTGTTAATGTAATATATCTGTTTAATGGGTCATCTGAACAAACAGTAACCGTATAAGTTGTTCCTGCTGTATAACTTCCTAAAGAGAAAGATCCGTTACAGGTAGTCACACTTGTTCCATTATCACTCACTATACTCACATTATCTTGTGCAAGTATTAAGCTAAATGATCCAAACATGAAAATCAGAATAAATAATAACTTTTTCATGATTCTATCGGTTTAAATTTTTTACTCGTTTCTTATTTTCGGCTTTATTTTGCAAACGGAAATAGCTTTCAACAATAATGAGTTTGCCGGTATCTCCAACTTTATAATATGTTGATTTGCCGGAATCAAACATGCAGTTGAATTCAAGTGGATTAAATGACTCCAAATCCGCTATTGTGATTTGGTAATCAGCATCAACTTGTCCGGTTTTTGGATTTACTTTGACCAATTCCATGTATTCAATTGGTTTATCGGGCATATCCACGATATTAAATCCTTCCGTGACAAAATAATCTAGCACATCTAACTGCGCTGTATTTTCCTTTTGCATCTGTGTTAATTCTTTATCGGTATATTTTACCAATAATTTTTCATTGTAATTCTGTGAAAACAGACTGCCTACAATGAGTACAGCTGTAATCAAAAGCAAAATTCTTTTACAATTCATAACATTTATTTTAAGTTAAAACCTTTAGTCATAGGTGTTTCGTCCGTTTGCGGACAGCTCCTAATGTAACATAGACAACGCTTTAATGAAAAGCGTTGCCTGTGTTTGAAATTTTAGTCAAATAAACGACTTTTTTATTTTATTTCAAATTATTTCTCTCTAATCAAATGGAATGGACCTGTTAGATCGTACTCAACGCCGTCCATACCAACTGCTTTGATGATGTAATAATACACACCTGAAGCAGCATCGCCACCACCTGCAAGTTTACCATGCCAGCCGGATACTATATTTTCATAATCGGTCCATTCGAAAACAGTGCGACCCCAACGGTTTACAATGATTCCTTGGAAACTTTGTAGTGTTTGGGCTTTCACCTGGCAGAAGTCGTTCATAACATCACCATTCGGGGTAAAGATATTTGGAATTTCCATTTTACTCATGTCATCAATGATAATACATTCTAAGAAAGCAGTGTCACGACATTCGGGTAAATCCCTTACGCGAACGACCAAA
>JAQIBY010000049.1 GCA_027858835.1 Bacteroidales bacterium
ATTTGCAAACTGATTGAAAAACACTCGCTTTAGTGCACTCCGATGCAATCGGAGGGGTCGCGGGTTCGATCCCCGTTTCCCGCTCTTTTTTATCGTTTGACGGGAAATCTTAATGGATATTTAAAAATCACTGTTGTCCGGTAAAACTATACAGATTTCTCACCGCTGGCTAGCGGTGAGGAATCTCATCAATTTTAATTCATTATCTTATTTTTATCGGACAACAGTGTTTAAAAATATAAGATTGTTACTTTGCATTCAATCGCTCAATAATTGCGTATAATTGCGATTGCAAATCCATCAAATCTCTCATTGTAAACTCATCTGAAAGAATTTTTTCTCCTAATCGTTTCGGGATACTGGCAGCTTTTTCGCGCAACTTCATTCCATGCTCTGTAAGGCGAATATAAACTTTTCTGGAATCTACGGTATCCCGTTCGCGTTCCACAATTTCAAGTGCTTCCATTCGCTTAAGCAAGGGAGTCACTGTATTGGTTTTCAGGATAAGTTTTTCTGCAATATGATTAATTGTCATTTCATCATATTCCCATAGCAATATAAGCACAAGATATTGGGGATAAGTAACACCAAGTTTATCAAGGTAAGGTTGATATTCCCGTGTAATCAGATGAGAAGTTGCATATAGCGGAAAACATATCTGATTTTCTAATTTTAATTGTTCGTACGCCATGTGTGATTAAATTAAAGGAGCTCATCACTATCGACAAGCTCCCATTTAACAAAGTTTTTCTTAATCAACCAGTTTCAATTCAACATCAACATTTCCGCTAATTGCTTTTGAATAAGGACAAACGGTATGAGCTTTTTTCAACAACTCCATTGCTTTTGCTTTTTCAACACCCGGAATTTTAGCTTCAATAATCGCTGTAATACCTAGTCCGTCTTTGGTTTTACCAATTCCCACAATAGCAGAAACAGCAGTTTCTCCGGATTCTACTCCGGCTTGTGAAATTACCAAATCAAGGGCACCGCCAAAGCAAGTTGCATAAGTTGTTGCAAACAATTGCTCTGGATTTGTAAATTCACCACCTTCACCGCCAAGTTCTTTTGGCATGCGGGTTTCAAAACTTAATAATCCGTCTTCGGTAGTTACTTTTCCATTTCTTCCGCCTACTGCGGTCGCTTTCGCTTCATACATTGTTTTCATAGAGTATCTTTTTTATTTGTTTTCAATCGTATCGTTCACGATATTAATTGATCTGACTAATTAACAATCAAGTAAGATTTTTGTTTTGATAAGGAGACGGTTTTCCTGTATTGTGCAACGCAAAGAAAAATTGATTATGAATTGTACTTATACGTTTAAATCTGCTTTTTCACGTTGTACAAATCAGTGCGTCGGTCTTTTTTATTACGGACGGCACCAAGCTGATTCAGTTCTTTCAGTAAATCGAGGTCCACATCTGCAAAAAGAATCATTTCAGTATTGGGTGTTGCTTCAGCTTTAATTCCGTTTGCCGGAAAAGCAAAATCACAAGGTGTCAACACCATAGATTGAGCAAACTGCACATCCATATTATGCACCTTTGGAAGATTTCCGACACTGCCGGCAATTGCCACATAGCATTCATTTTCTATGGCTCTGGCCTGGGCGCAATGCCGAACACGGGAAAAGCCGTTTTGAGTATCTGTTAAAAAGGGGACAAACAGGATTTCCATATTATCTTCGGCAAGAATACGGCTGAGTTCCGGAAATTCAACATCGTAACAAATCAACACCCCTATTTTTCCTGCATCGGTATCAAAAGTTTGGATTTGATGCCCGCCTTGCATTCCCCAAACACGGGCTTCGTCGGGTGTAATATGAATTTTTTCGTAACGCTCAATGCTGCCGTCTCGTCTGCACAAATAGCCGGCATTAAACAGCTTTCCGTCCACGATTTCGGGAAAACTGCCTGTAATAATGTTTATGTTATAAGAAATTGACAAATCTGAGAATTTCTGAATAATCTGCTCCGTATATTCCGCGAGTTTACGAATGGCCTGCGCTTCGGAAAGATGATTATATTCAGCCATTAGAGGCGCATTAAAAAACTCAGGGAACAAGGCAAAATCAGCACGATATCCGGAAACTGCATCCAAAAAATACTCAGCCTGATTCATGAGTTCATCAAAATCCTTGTAATTTCTCATTTGCCATTGAATCAAGCCCAAACGAACGACTTTCTTGGTTTGATCAACTTGTTTGATTGCTTTTTCGTAATAAATATTATCCCATTCCATCAACACGGCAAATTCACCTGAATCTGTATCGCCTTCAAGGTACTGATTCAAAATGCGGGTCGGATGAAAATCGTTTGATATTTGAAAATTAAGTACGGGATCATGAATTTCTCTGCGTTTTACCTTTTCAATATACTGTTTCGGACTGATTGAATCAGCGTATTTATGATAATTTGGAATTCGACCACCAAAGGCAATTCCACGTAAATTTAATTTTTCGCACAATTCTTTCCGATAATCGTACAAACGACGACCAAGTCGCAATCCGCGAAATTCCGGCATAATAAACACATCGATGCCATATAATACATCTCCGTCATTGTCATGAGTGGTAAAGCTTTGGTTTGCAGTAACCTCCTTATAAGTATGCTTTCCGGAATATTTTTCATAATTCACGATAATCGACAAAGCACATCCAGCAATGTTTCCGTTAATTCGGATTACCACCTGCCCTTCCGGGAAAATATCAATCAAGGTTTTGATTTGTTCTTCTTTCCAATATTCATCAGGCATTGAGGAATAAGATTGTATCATCACATTTCTCAACTCCTTGTAATCATTCATGTTTAAATAATCCAACTCGAGGTTTTCAATATTATCTGATTTCATAGATTATATTAATTAGCGTTGCACAAAACTAATGAATTATTCTTTTGTATCAGCACATGGGAAGATTAGGTTAGAAGTTAAAACTGATGATTCAATTCCTCAATTTCAAAATTGGCGTATTGGTACTCACCTTCGTCGAGTGACCATGAGGCAGAAATTTTCATGGGTACAAACATTCCATTTATTTCCTTATAATCGTTTACACGACCAATCCAGGGTTTATATCCATCTTTTCCCATGTGCCGCATGCAAGTGAGTGCTGTTATTTGCCATTTTTCATTAAACTGCACATCATATGCTATCTCAAAATCCTTCCATCGGTATTGCAAAACGGCAGTATGTTCATCTTTTGGAAGCCATGATAAATGCTCACTCGGCAACAGGTTTGTCGGAAACCATACAGACTCTCCTAACCATCTCAACATTTCGGCTTCAGATACTTCTTTTCCTTTTTCGTTGACAATTCGCAAAAACCCGAATAAATACACAGACAATTGCCCCTCACCTTCCACAAATTTGTCAATTGCTTTAAAAGCTTTGGTTTTTCCTGTCCACACAAATTCAGGTTTCCTACAATTAAATGCTTGCGTTCCTTTTATTGGCATCGCAGGTCTTTCGGGTGCCGTTTTAAACCAACCCACATGCGTAAGCGAACAGGATTTTGCGTATGCTTGTCCAGGTTTCAAGCAGTATTCAAAATAATTCTTGACCGGTTTTGGCAAATCGTTAATTTGACTTTCAGAATATCTCATAATGGGCTTATTCGTTTGTGTCATCATGAATTTATTTGTTTGACAAGATATAAAAAGCAAGGAAAGTATGATTCCTAAACATGTAATTTTTTTCATGGCATTAGTCCTTAAACAATTCTGATTTCATTTGCTCCACAGCGCGATAATCAATCTTAGAGGTCGTTTCTTTCACTTTAGCAATGCGTTTAACAATCATTCGCTCGAAAAAATTCATTTTACCAAAAAGAAACTCTCCGCCAAAACAATGTTTTGATTTTGCATGTTTCCTTAAGACCTCAGGGTAAGCCGTTTGAAATTGAGCATCCATCTCTTTATCATGCATCCCGCAAAGGAAAAGCCCTAAAGGTTTTGTTAATAATTCATGCGTGTGATTTTGACAAAACGCCTTAATTGTTTGCTGAATATTCCCGGCGTGAATAGAACCCCCGACAATGATTTGATCAAATTCCGATAAATCAATTTTTGTTTTTTTGCTTAATTTGATAATCACTGCTTGCTCAGTTCCTTTGGCAAGCTCTGTCGCTAATTTCTCACAAGTTCCGTGCTGACTGTCGTAAATTATTCCTGTTTTCATAGTTTTAAATATTAATTATTAATCATGTTAATATGGAAAACAAAACTCCACAATTTTTAAATTAGGAGGGTCTCAGCATCAAAAAAACAGGTCTCAATACTTGAAAAACTTGAAAATTAAGGGCCTCAACTTTCTGATACTTTACGGTAATGCTGTCCGGGCGTCATGTTTGTCATCTGCTTGAACACCCGATTAAAAGTGGCCTTAGAGTTGAATCCTGAATCATACGCGAGACTTATTAGGGTGAGATTTTTATTTTCCGGATTTTGACATTTTTCTTTAAATGCTTCAACCCGATAATAATTCACAAAATCATAAAAATGCTTATTCAATATGCGATTTAAAACTTTCGACATGTACTCCGGGCTGACTTCCATGATTTTTGCTAATTCAGGCAATGTTAATTCCGGATTTAGGTAATATTGCTCTTTTTCCGTTTGCCGGACGAGTTTCATCACAAACTGATGATCAGGATTGTCCTCAACATTTGTCTTTTTCATTTTTTTAAGAAAAACATCAGGTTCATAGGCTTGATTTTGGAACAAATTTCCTTTGCGGATACCCTGAAAACCAATCACAATATTTAAAAGTGCAGCAATAGCATATCCGACCGTTTGCAATGTATTGTAATCTGTAAATTGGAAAATTGCCTGAGCCATGTATAAAAGCGAAATTGCAGCATAAAATCCGATTGCCAAGAAAAGCAGAGTTTTCAACCATGACAAATTAAGTCGCTGAATATCAGAATAGTAAAACTTTAGCTTTTTCTTATAGCGACTTATCAGCAAAAGTCCCCATAGGTAATATCCTTGCGTAGAAATTGCAATAAGTGCAACAACAAGATAAAAGACAGGGGATTTTGTAATCAGGCTTTCTGAATCCATCCCTATTTTTTCATTCGCAGGAAGGAAATAATAATCCAAACTTAAAAGGAGAAAAACTAAAATGAATGGCAAGAAATGTAGCAAGTCAATCCATTTAAAGTGAACTAACTTATGAGTTAAACTTCGGATATAAAGCCACAATAAGGGGCCATGCAAAAGAATAAAAGGTGTTGACAAACCAAGCAAAGCCGGAAATTTAAATCCATGCTCCCGATTATAAATATCCGTAAAAGCAAGAAAAATTGTCAGTCCAATGATAACAAACAAGGTAATCAAAATATAATCAGATCGATGTTTCACTTTCTTACCGAATAAAAGTGCGGTAAGAAAAGCTGAAAAAACGACACCGGTGATTAATGCTGCTTCCATGTGTTTAAATTTTGAGATAAAAATAGGGATAATTCTTGTTACTCCAATTTTGTCCAATCAATTTTACATTCATTCTTATCCGGTAAAGTTTTGAGAGCCCTCAAATTTCAAAAATCATCGATAAAGAAGATAAATATATTAGGCACAATCACTTAAGTACTTTATGTAATAAAATCCCAACTTTCACCGAGATAATGCATTCGATTTTTTCACTAAATATGTACTACATGATTGTACAAATAGTTTTACGCTTTAAATGATGAAATCATTACATCATATATCAAATATAAATCATCTTCCCCGAGTCCTTTCTCGTGCAGTCATTGTTATGTCTATACTACTAACTATAAGCAATATAAGCTTATCCCAGGTTCCAAATTTGATTACAGTTGACTTAAGCGACAGCCCAACAAGTTCAACAACCGTACTTGCACAAAGGTTGTCAAACAGTTTCCCTTGCGGGACAGAAATACCCTATCCAGACGGCGGAACAAATTATGCTCCGGGAACCGATGTTTGCATTACATTTGAGCTGATTTTGCATCCTATGTCTGCCGGCATCTCAATTTTATTTGATGGTGGAGCCACCCCGACACCTGCAACCTGGGGATTAAATTGTGAAGAATCAGTTCCGGTAAATGAGGTATTTTGTTTGGAGCCCGGTGAGTTAAGCTATTATCTAACCTATTGCAAGCCCGGTTCAGGAAGCACAAACACGATACGGTTTGAATCACTCCCCAATCCAAACATCTTTTATAGCGGTATATGCACATCCATATGCCCTGATATTATTTTTGTTGGAGAAGGATTTCTTGATTATAGCATCACATCAACAGAAACTGATCCCACATTAAAAGATACATACGAATCCTATTTATCCTGTTATCCTAATTGCGATAACATAACAACCTCCGTTAATAATTTGGTTAGTATTTTACCAAGCGGAGATTATCCTGACATCGTTGAATACCAAATTAATGGCACCTTAACAGCTTACGAATCTCCTTGTATTGATAATATCAGTAGCACCCAAAATTTCACAATTGATTTGTACGATTCTGTATATTACGAGATTAACCCGTCCGGTCCTATTTATACTTGCTGTGAGCCCGAATCGACAATAAATTTAGTAGTGGATAATGTACAGGGAGGATTTCCATTTAATGATGGTGCAGCAGATTACTATGATTTGCTTTGGTATGACAAGTTAGATGCAGGGGGAAATCTTTTGCAAACAGACCAAGGTACTTATTCAGCCTTGGAGGTCAGTAGTGCTGGAGATTATTCCATAAAGATTTTAGATAATAATGAAAACTGTGATGCAAAGGTTATAAATTTCAAAGTACAAGATCAATCTACCTTGCCGGTTGAGCTTTTGGAGTTTACCGGCGTTTGCAAAAACGATGAAGTCCAATTGAAATGGTCATGTGCGACAGAGTATAATAATGATTATTTTCAAGTCGAAAAATCATTGGACGGGATTCACTTTCGTGAGATTGCAATAATTCGGGCAGCCGGAAATAGTGTAACAAACACAAATTATGAGTTTTTTGATACAGAAACAATTAATAAAAATGCCATTTATCAGCTTAGCCAAGTAGATTATAACGGGGAAAAACACATTTTACAATTGACATCAGCTCAATGCATTGATGATGAAACCTCATTATTCATTCATAAAAATCCGTTTCAAGCAGTACTGCATTTGTCGCTGATGAATTCTGGGACAAGTCCGTATGAAATACAAATTCTTGACAGACAAGGCATAACACATTACCAAACTTCATTCATAAATGTGGAAAACATACAGATTGATTTACGCTTTCTCCCTGCCGGAATGTACTTTTTGATATTAAAGCATGAGAAAGATATTATCAGAAGAAAAATCGTAAAACTATAAGCGAAATTTGCATTTATTGCTAAAATAAACCTACTGCAGCCCATCTTTATAAATCTGCAATGCACGTTCACGCGCAGCTTTATGATTAAGCATTGGCTGCGGGTAGTTTTCAGTTTCCCATTCAGGAATCCATTGTTTAATGTATTCAAACTTGGGATCAAATTTTTTCTGTTGAGAATCCGGATTGAAAATACGAAAATACGGAGCTGCATCGCAACCTGAACCTGCAGCCCACTGCCATCCGCCATTATTTGCCGCCAAATCGTAATCCAATAATTTTTCTGCGAAATAGGCTTCTCCCCATCTCCAGTCAATCAGTAAATCTTTCACGAGAAAACTCGCAGTAATCATGCGTATGCGATTGTGCATGTATCCACTTTGATTGAGTTGTCGCATTCCAGCATCTACAATCGGAAAACCGGTTTCTCCGTTGCACCATTTCTCAAATTCAGCTTCATTATTTTGCCATTTAATGTAATCGTATTTTGGCTTAAATGAACTGGTAACGACTTGCGGGAAATGATATAATATCATCATGTAAAACTCACGCCAAATCAACTCATTTACAAATACATCGCTCAAATTAAAACTGTATCTAATTAACTTTCTAATAGAGACAAATCCGAAACGCAAATGCACGGAAAGTCTTGATGTACCATTAATCGAAGGTATGTCCCGGGTTTTTTCGTAATTACGAATAAATGATTCATCCCAATTGGGCTCAGGCAATTCAATCGGTTTTTCTTGATATCCGAAATCTTTCAATTGCGGAAACTCTTCAACAGTGTTTGTCAGGTTTTTCAGTAAATTTTCCGAAGGGTATTCAGGCAACTTGCTGATTTGAAATGCTTTTCGCCATGATTTCATGTATGGTGTAAACACCTGATAAGGCGTTCCGTCTGACTTTAATACATGTTCCGGATGGAAAATGAGCTGATCGGTAAACTGGTGAAATTCAACGGATTTTGTTTTTAAAAATGCAGCAATTTCAGCATCTCTCGACTTTGCGTATGGTTCGTAATCTTCGTTTGAAAAGACTGCATGAATATCAAAGTCATGGATTAGCGATTTAAAGACATCAAGCGGCTTTCCATGTTGTATCAGCAGTCTTTTTCCCTGATTTTCAAGTGTATCATTCAGTGATTTCAAGGCCTGCCAAATGAGATTCAGCCGTGGGTCATCAATCGGGAGTTCATCTAAAATTTCAGTGTCTAAAATAAAGAGTGGAACCACCGGAAAATTTGCGTTTAATGCCTGATAAAGTGCATGGTTATCATGCAGTCGAATATCACGTCGCATCCAGAATACATTGATTTTTTCCATAGATTTCATTAAAAAAAACGGCTTGTTTTGGCAAGCCGTTTCATTAAACTATTTAAAATGAATTATTCCATAATAATAACTGCAGCCGGATCAAGTATTTGGAAAGTAAATGATTCGGTGAAATATAAATGCACTTTTTTCTGATCATGCGCTTCATAACCAATCGCCAAATCCTGACCGAGTGTTAATTTAAATGCTTCTTCGTCATCTGCGACAAGCAATGCACCTTTAATTTTATCGGTAACAATAATTTTGCCTCCGATTGTTTCTTCAATATATTTTTTTAGCGGATATCCTTTTACTTGTGCATTGATTTCAGCATAAAGGTCTTCATTGACGACAAAATTGAAATTTCCTTCAATCCCTTTATTTTTAAACACATAAATTGCTTTTGTCAACACTTTCATGATGTTATCAATCGCACCAATTTTCATTTTCGGATGTTCGCTTTCCTGGAGCAATCCTTTAATGTTTGCTTTAGCGAAGCCGTTGTAGATTGCATTTTCCTCGAAAGCTGCAATTTTCTGTGCTGCTTTATGTAGGCTGTCCACATCAACATCTTCACTACCTCTGGCAAGATTGTCTAATTCCCAAAGATCTAACGTAAAAGGAATACGCGCTTCAATCAAAGGCATTACTTTGTGTACACCATACTGAACATCTGTCTTACTTTGTGTTGCGGGAATATCCAATTCACCTACAGCAACTGAGGCAAAATTAATTCCTTTAGGAACTTCTACGCCGACAAAATGTCTTGCAGACAATGCGGAAGTTAAAATATCTTTTGCTTCTTTGTTAATAAACTCCCACGCTTCATTTGAAATGGGAGCAAATGATTTTCTCAATATATCCATAATAAAAATCTCCTTTATTTTAATTTACCAATTCCTAAATCGTTTCCTTTTTCTTCATCTTGTTCATCTCCACCTTGTTCGTCTTCAGCATGATCCTGCTCATGATGAACGATAGGACCTTCTTTGAACAACCATGTACGGAGTTCTTCGTCCCAACCCGGCATGTTTCTGCGTAACCATTCTAAAGTCATGCATGCATGCTCAATTTCTTCATCGCGGTTATGTCCCATGATTTCTTTTAACTCTACGTTGTCACTGGCATCTACGCGTTGATGATACCAATCTATCGCTTCAATTTCTTCTTTCAAGCTGTTTAAAGCACGTGAAAAATCTCTTGTTTCTTTGCTGAGTTCTTCAGCAGGCTCATGATAATTTGACATATTTTTAAATCTTTTAGTTATTATTAAACAATTAAATTGATTAAAAGTTTTAAATACCTTAATACACCTCTGAAATTAACATTTTATCGTGAAAATCCAAATTATTTCAAGAATTTTAACGTTTTCGGAATGAAATAAAACATCGAAAAATTGGAGAAAAAAATCTCGTTTTTCATAGATTTACAAAAAATTAAATGTGTCTGACATGATAAAATACATTTCCAATAAAGCCCATTACGAAACAGTTTTAAAGGCGTGTTATCAAGCGAAACAAACCTTATGGATCGGGACTGCCGACATTAAGGATTTACATGTTTCATACCGTGGCAGTTTTACACCATTTTTGCAGGTTATTTCTGATTTATTAAAAAAAGGTGTGGAGGTTCGATTAATTCACGCGAAAGAACCCGGTCCAAATTTCAGACGTGATTTTGATAAATTTCCGGCAGTAATTCAGGGATTAGAACGGATGCTGTGTCCGAGGGTGCATTTTAAACTGATTATTATCGATATGCAGAAAGTGTATATCGGCTCTGCAAATTTAACAGGTGCTGCAATGGGGGCAAAATCCGATGACAAACGTAATTTTGAAGCCGGGATATTTACGGAACTACCTGAAATGCTGGATTCAGCGATTCATCAATTTGATGAAGTTTGGATGGGAAAGCATTGCAAGACTTGCAGTCGCAAAGCTTATTGCGGCGATAAGGTGGTATAGTATTAATAAAAGAAAACGACCTGGCATCTGATCGTTTTCTTTAAAATGTTTAGACTGATGTAAAGTGATGTATTTACTTTACATTTTTATCAGTTTTTCAGTAATTACTGTTTCATGATAAATGAGATTCAAATAATAGGAGCCCGGCATTTGCTGAGACAAATCACGGATACGATATTCTTGTGTATTTATTGGGATTTCAGTCTGAAATACAACATGACCGAGCACATCTGTAATTTGTATATTTACCGGATAATCCGTCGGAGATTCAAAAACAATTCGAACTTCCTCTTTAAACGGATTTGGAACTATATAAAATGCACCAAGAGCAAGTGTACAGTTAATGAAAACTAACTCGGATTCCGTGTGTTTTCCGTCAAAATCACTTTGTCTGAGTTTATAATAAACAGGACCGCCTGCATAACTTTCATCCGTAAAGCTGTACTCAGTTCTGAAATTGCTGTTCCCCTGTCCTGATATTTGAATTATTTGAACATAGGTTTCGGCATCTGTGCTGCGGTACATTGTGAAATAGTCATTATTACTTTCACTTTCTGTTGTCCAGTTTAATTGTATGCCGCTACTCAGACAATCAGCATTGAAATCTGATAATTCAATAGGCAGTGGAGTATCTGATTTTCCTATGCCAAATTCACTAAAAGTGGTAATATTACTTCGAAGGGCAAAGCCGTCAGTCACTATACGACCTGCAGCGTTGGCTGCCGGAATATTTCCTACATCCTCCCCGATCCAGTCGGAAGCCAAGCTTGAATTTGAAGGACGTTTTAGTACTCCGAATTGATTGTCAACCAATCCAGCAAAGCCATTACTTATTGGAGTTGCGTCAGGTTGAAAGCCGTAGCCGTCATCAAAATAAAGCTGGATATCATAAGAACCTCCGGTAAGCGCCACATCGGGATCAATCTGCCAAACACCCTCAGTTGCAACAGATGCGTATGGTGTGCCTGCATCTTGGGCTTCCGCAGGATCCAAAGCTCCGGTGTTGTCGTAACTTTCCATGAAATTAACATCAAAATATGCAGGACCTGTCATATTGTTATTGTTGACATGTGCCAAACGATAAGCCACTGCCGTACCAACCGGGAAATCATAATCCGTGGTTCCACCGGAGACAACATAACGTCGGAGGTTACCGTACACATAACTGTCTTTTGAGTGTCCACTCATGGCAATATTTGCAGCATTTTTCACAACGAGGTAATTTGACCCAGTTATAAGCATTCCGTTAACAAAAGTGATCCCACCTTTGTTACTGATTATCATATCACCAGAACTTACTGTAAGCCCAGGTGTTGGTGCAGCATTATCAATTTTCACATTGTGAAATTCACCTGTTGCCGTAGCGTTTCGGGTATATGTTTGTAGAACAGAACCTTTAAAAATAACAGCACCGTAATCATTGGTAATGAGATCGCCACTGTGGATAAAATTGCCACAGACTTCTAATTTTCCTTTGCTGTCTGTAAAAGTTAAATTTGCATTATCTACTAATTCAAGACTTTTGGCAGCTGCAGCTTGGTCGAGATGAAAGCCGATTTCCGGATATGAACTGATTCCTGTCGGGATTCTGACATTAGTTCCGCAATTCGGTAAACATCCGTCTTCCCAATTTTCTTTAACAAACCAGTCATTTGGTTCTGTTCCGTCATCTCCTTCCCAACGGATAGGATCGGGTGGAGTAAGGTAAGTTACTGAAGGTGTTGCACAATATCCTTCGGCGCATCCAGGAGGAATTGCAGACACATAAAAGGTTTCCGCACCGGTAACATTGTAAGTGAAACTTGTTGACGTACCTGATTGCAATAATGTCCCTATGCATGAACCGGTGTACCAATTGTAAATGTATCCTGCCTGAGGGGAGTTAATATAAAATGTCACATCGCTGTCTCCACATGTTGATTGGTTGTCAACTACCGGTGCCGCTGGTTTTATTCCCTCAATTTGTATTTCGGTACGTTGCGATGAACACCCGAAACTATTCGTTGATTGCACCCAATAGGAGGTAATTCCTTCTGGGATGAGAGTAAACATATAGTCAGTACCACTCCCTAATTGAGTTCCTCCAGTTTCAGCATCAAACCATTCATCTGAATACTCAGGATCGGGATTTAAAATGAATACCTCTTGTGCTCCACCTTCACAGGTTGAGAATGGTCCTCCGTCAATCTCCGGCATTATCGGACCCGGATAAATTGTAATGTAACGCTCGACAGGTTTTAATTTTCCACAACATTCTGTTTCGATAACAAGCGTAACTAAGAAAATTTGATCAACTCCGGTTTGGTTTACAAAGGTTATATCTGTTGACGACGCAGTTGGATTGTCAATAGAAACTATGCAACCACTTGGAGCTGTGGCATACCATTCATATAAGTATCCGGCACTTCCGGCTTCGGAGCTCGTATATGTATAAGTTGTCGGACAACCAGCTCCGCTCGGGGCACCCAGTATAGAACCCGGTTCCGGTGATTCAAGTGTGATATTAATAAAATCATTATATACTTTTACGCTTTCAATGATGTCTTTATAACCTATTGATGAGTATTCGGTATTTGTAGGAGAGGATGTTGAGGAACCGGGGTCTGATCCATTTCCAAACAACCAATCTGGACTTGCATCAGCGGTTGTATAGTCAAATTCCGAATTTGTACAGGATATATTACTCGTAGTAACAACCTGATATCCGCTGATAAATACATTTGGCCAATATACCTCGTTTGGATCGGCGACATTATAGCCGGTGCCTCCCGGTGCGCCGCCTTCAGAAACAATCTCGACATCCTCTACCGTACCGTTTATACCATCAGGAGAATAAATTCCATAGACATCTGTTCCATAAGGGGCTGTTACATTTTCGTCAGCACCAATGCAAGGTCCGCTACTCACGCGTTCCTGCGGATCAATGTCTATTGTAATTCCTGTTCCTGTTGCTGCAGCACCAATGGCGGGGCTACCAGTTTGGATGTGTAAATCGCATGCTGTGCCGGTGCCTGTCGGGGTGTCATACAAAGGATCTGTAACCTGAGAATTTGCATCTTGACTAGTTCCTGTTTGAATCTCAGCTAATGATGTTCTTAAAGCACCAGCGTATGCATTAACACCTCCAGAATTATTGGAATATATGTTGTAATCTGAGGTGAGGTTTGCTATACCATTCAAATAATATGCATAAGAAACACCACCTGCACTTGTTCTTGCATTAACAAATATATTATTCCGAATATCTGTTGTGCCAGTTCCAGATCTTAGAAAAGCAAAAGTATTTTGAGTGCTAGTACTAGTACCTCCAATGTAAACTGAGTTGAATAAAACTGAATTGGAAGAAGCTGTTGCTGTTTGAAGGCCGATGATATAATTATCAGAATTTATACCTTCCACACCAAGCCGAATCATGTTGTTGGAAATGGTGCCTGTACCCGATTCCAGCACAAGGCCTTTTTGCCAAACCTGATCGGAAGTGTTTTGTGTAGAGAATGAGTGAATATTGTTACCGTTTAGTAAATGCGTGCCGGATGTTGCTGTTGCACAATACACGCCAAAAAGTGACACAGAAGCTGTCATGCTGGTGGATGAAATATTATAAATATGGTTATTGTTAATGCTTAGATCAGCTCCAGATGCTGTATTGTTGGTACGTATGCCGGCAAAAGCAGGAAAATCATCTGATGTATTATAATAACCATCTTCACTTGTTGCTGTAGAAATATCATAAATTTCATTGCCATTGATGATTTGATTTCCTGCTGTGGCCTGATTGTTCAAAGCTACGATGAATGAGTTTGTTGCTGTACACCCATTGTCAATATTAGCCACGGTATTTCGGGCTACGGTGGTTAGGAAATCACCATCGGTACCAAAGTAGATGCCGCCCATAGTCATTGCTGGGGTTGCATTCCCCGCAAACTGAATGCTGTTTGCCGTAGTAGCATGACCAACGGTATTTCCGGAAATCATCTGATCAGAAATCATAGTTCCCACGTACTCAATGGCATTGAAACCACACTGGGTTGAAATGGTTCCATCGAAGGTTATTGAACCCACGGTATTGTCAATGACATTGCCTTTTCCGTTGTGCCATATGCCATTATTCCACGCCGTTCCACTATTTAAATTCAGGTCTTCATCTATAGATACATTGATTGAACCAGTTGATTCATCTCCTATGGTATTCCCGATTACGTCAATCCGACCAGCCCAGATATCAATACCGGTCCAGATTACATACTGCGAACCATCATCGGTAACTACCGCCGAGCTAAAATCAATGTTTTTAATCACATTGTCCTGAATCAATGAAACACCAATTGAATTGCATGTTATAATAATCCCTTCAAACATAATCCCAGAGGAAGAATAGTTGTAAGTCATCTGTGATCCGCCACATAATGGAGCCGTTCCGCCAATGTAATTTTCTTCTATCATAAACTCACCCCCGTTTGAATCGTTGATACTAATGCCATAAAATGCGCCATCAGTACGCAAGCTTGTCTGATAAAGGCTGTTTCCGGTAAGTGTCCAGCGGGTATTTGCTGTGTTAAGGAAGATTCCTCGGCTGATTGATCCGTTTTCAAAAAAGTTATAGATATTACAGCCTGAAACTATGTTATCTCTGTTGGGTGTGCCTGTGGTACCTACTGAGTATATTCCATAAAGTGGTTCGCTAGCATCATCACGGATATCACATTCCATAATGCTGTTATTGTTATTCCCTGTGGTACCGGCGATACTAAAAAACACAACGCCATTGGTTCCACTTACGCTGGCACCCTGTAAAGTAGCATATTGAACGGTATTATTACATGCTGCATTGGTAAACTCAAGTGTGGCTCCTGACGTATTCGAATTTGAAAATACTAAACTATTAGCTGTTCCCGTCATATCAATTCGTCCGTCAATGGTGACTTTATCAGCTCCGTTTAATGTGACAAGAGAAGTTGCAATATTACCAGAAATGGTTTGTGTTGCTACAGTAGGGTAAATTATTACCGTATAGTTTGAATTTCCGGCACAATCGACCCATTCGTTAAGGCTTGCTTCAGCTGTTTCTGTGATATTTGATATCACTTCAAGGAAAGTATTTCCGGACAATCCAAAAGCGTTTATATCATCAAAGGCAGCTTTGAGTGTAGCATAATCTCCGGTTGTTCCTACAGTATAAGTTCCTGAAAGCCCTGAAGATATTTCACTTAAGGTCGCAATTGCAGAGTTTTGTGTGTCACATGTTCCAGTAACTACACATTGATAATCATATCCGCCTAAACCTGTTACATCGCTAATTACCAAGTCCATTGTTTCAGCTCCTGAGTAAACTCCACCATCTGTAATATCGGTAAAACCACCGCCGTCATCTTCTTGCCATTGGTAAGTTAATCCTGCTCCGGTTGCAACTACTGAAAATGTTAATGATTCTCCAGAACATCCATATTGGTCTTCTGGTTCTTCAATAAAAATTATTTCATCTAAAACATTTACAGTTATTTCTGCGCAAGCACTACGACAGCCTGTGCCGGAATCATAAGCTTTTGCGTAATATGTAGTTGTCTCTGTTGGATTTACGGGGCTGGTTTCAGATATTCCGCTGCATGAACCTGAATACCATTCTAGTGTTCCAGAAGCTACAGTTGCACTAAGGGTGACAGATGTTCCTGCACAATCAAGATCATCACCTTTAATGAGATCGGTAGGAGCAGAAGGTGCGACATCTGCAGTTACAGTTAAATCTGCTCCAGCAGAAGTTGAACTTCCATATTCGTTTAAAACCACACAAGTATATGCAGAGTATGTTGCATTTGTAATTGTACCGCTAACTGAAAGTGTAGAGCTAGTTGCTCCTGTGTACACAGCATTTGCTGGAGTTCCATCAACAACATTGCTTCCTTGATATTGCCATTGGTATGTTAATGTTCCAAGTCCAGTTGCTGTAACTGTAAAATCTGCGCTTGAATTATAGCACATAGATTGATTTGTAGGGTCAGTGCCTATAACAGGTGGTCCTTGTACGTTTATTTTGTAATCTTCTGTTTCACCATAAGTTGCATTTGCACATGGCCCAGGTGTTCCTGTATCTGAATCCTGAGTAACACGCATTCTTGTATTACCAACATTTGCTCCTGATGGAACAGAAATTGAACCTAAAAATGCAACAGGAGCTCCACCTACACTTTGAGTTCCTAGGTCATAATACTCGCCAGCATCTAGGAAACTTCCGTTAAGGTTCCAGTCTATCCATACTTGTACTTGATGTGAATAGGTTCCTGCATCATCTTGTACACTCACACTAATAATATGCGATTGTCCAGTTATTACATTGCCAACTGTACCTCCAGTATTATCAATATAACCTCCATCACCTGCACTAGTATTATCTATCCCTGCAAAAGTAACATTGGTAATGTAATCAGAATTGTCACTCCAAGATGTAGTACAATATGTTAAAGATACTGATAGTGTTGCGTTTCCGTCAGATGTAGCAGTACCACAAGAGTTTGTGACAACACATCTGTACTCGTATGAGTCCATACTTGCAGAAGGACTAGTTAATAGTAAACTAGCTGTAGTAGCTCCAGAGTAAACACCGCCATTACTTACGTTACTCCAGCCACTACCTGTGTTTTCTTGCCATTGATATGATAAGCCACCACCTGTTGCTGTTACTGTAAAAGTAGCATTTGCAGGTGTGATTATAGATTGATTTGCGGGTTGACCTGTAATTGAAGGGGAAGAATTTACCATTCCACTTGCCGAAACCGCTGCACTCCAACACGTACCATTATAAGCACGAACCCAAACATTATATGTGTTTTCTGTTGTTGCTGTAGTAAAAGAGGCTGCAGAATTTGATGTTTCAGTTCCTGTTGCCGAACTAACCCAATAACACGTTCCAGAAGGGCAACTCCCTTTGGTAAACGTAACACCTGTACCCGCACATTGTGGCGAGTTGGAGGTTATGGCGCCGGGTGTGGTGGGGGATGGATTGACAGTAATTAAAACACTACCTGTAGTATAACTGGAGTCATCTGGTATTCCACAACCAGCCGGATTACTTGTTACTGTAATTACACATCGGTAATACATATTATTTGAAAGTGATGGAGGTGAATATGCATTAGAATTTGATCCACTACCTCCGGTTGCAGCTGACCAAGCATCAGACACTCCATTATCATCCGATTCTTGCCATTGATAAGTAGCTGCGTATACTGAATTTCCACCACCACTACAAGTTGTAACATTCAAAGTTAATTGAGTAGGAACTGTTCCAGCGCAGATCGTTTGAGACGAAGATACTGTTGCTGATACAAAGTCTATTTTTGCTGCTGATAGATTCTGGTTAATTGAAATTATAACAAACAACGCAATTATTATTCTAAGTAAAACTCTTTTCATAATTGTAAAATTAGATTTTGCAATATTTATTGTTTGTAACACTTATCCTAAAACTTTCTCTTTTACTTTTTTGTCTGTGATTTGAATAGACTTTAAACATTTCTTTATTTTTACTTGACATTACTTTCTATATTATTTCTCTAATTTCTATGGTGCTGCACCCACACCGGCATCAATATAGCATCTGATGATATGATAATTTTCGCAGGTTGCACCTAATTTAATTCCGTAATTTTTAAGGCCAGAGCTTGCTGCATGACCTGCAACATTAGTAGATCCCGGCATTTCAATTCTCAGATTTTGAATTCTGAATTCCTCAGCACCGTCTTCAACCCTAAAAGCAGAGCATTCATCTGAGAATCCGTCATCAGCACCTGTGCTTCGCCTAATCGTGGTGGAGTTACTGCCGCCACTCATATCGCTGCTTTTTGTCAAAAAGTCCGAGCTGTAACCACCTTCAATAGTTATGTAACTTGGTACTATCTGGAAATCTGACAGATCATAAACACCCACCATCATTTTTATGCTTGTATTGGTACATCTGGCTTCTTCAACAGCATCTGCCAATTTAGCTGGTGAGTCTTTTGTAAATCCGGCTCCTCCTCCTGAGGGGGAAACATAAAGCACGTCGCAACTGTTTCCGCCTGAGCCTCCTCCGGCAAGCGTAATGACACTTTCGGCGGTGTTAAAACTTGCACAACCGTTTGGCGTGACAGATGACACGGTATAAGTTCCGGCTGCGTTGACATTTATACTTTCTGTTGTTTCTGTTGTTGACCAAGAATATAAACAAGATGGACAGTCGGTTCCGTTAATTGATGTTGATGCGGTTAGTGCAATGGGTGTCGTAAAATCACAGACCGTTTTTCCGGTAGGGTCAACGCTTACGATGATATTCCCTTCCACATTGACAGTTTCTGTTGCAGTTCGGGTACATCCACCATAAGTTGCCAAAACGGTATATGTTGTTGTGATTGCGGGACTTAATCCTGTAAATTGTCCGTTTGTTGTGTTTGTTGAACCTCCGGGATTTAAAGTATAGGTTGCAACAGAAGGTGTTCCGTCGGCACCATCAGCGTCTAGAGTAATGCTTTCACCGCTACAAATACTGCTAGGATTTGCAGTTAGACTTAAGTTTGCAAGATAATTAAATGTTACTGTCTCACCAACTTGCAGCAAATTTCCACATTTATCGGCAATTGTATTTGGATTAACGACTTCTAATTCGTATGTCCCAGTTGTTAGGGTGCCGTCGTGATCAATAATCAGTGTTGTAGTTAATTCGGAGCTACTGCAATTCTCGCCATAAAAAGCTGTCATAGCTGAGCTAAAGTCAGTACTTGTTGTTGTATTGGTAAGTGTAAATCCTCCTTGACTAATACTTAAACATTCAATTAACTCACTCATAGCAACTTCTATTGAATTTGATGTGCAGGATGCTGCTACAGAACTCATGCTTGGATACGAACCAGTTGAAGGTGTGCCTATCGGGTTATCTGCGATACTTGCAGTTCCGTCAAATGTTATTGTGTAACCATTTGCATCTGCACTATAATTATTTACTAGTAAAGCATAAGCGTTTCCTGCGGTAACATCCATTCCATCCATAATCGGGGAGCCAAGTGCATCTTCTTCTCTTGGAAGCGTATTGTTAACAGTAGTATTTGTTCCTGTATTTCCATTTGTTCCAGAATAATTACATAAAACGGGATCTGAGCTTGAAATGTAATCACATCCGCCGATGTCTGTTAAGTTGTAAAGCGCCCAATCATAATCCATAAGCGTTTCAATTTCAAAAAAGAAGCTTCCGCTTGTTTGAGGTGTGAAGACATACCAAACCGAGTTCGATTCTCCTCCGTATATACAGGTTGCTCCAGTATTTATTTCATCTGAACTACCTACACCGGTGTAGGAATAAGTTTGAGAATAAGTAATATCGCAAACAGGAACAGCACCGTAACAATCCTGTTGAGGTCCGGTGATAAGGGGAGGTGTTGTACTTTCTTGTGCACAAATATCATAAGCTGATAGTTCGTTACCTACTCCGGGTTGAGTGGCAATCATAAGATAATATGCTGTTCCGGCTGTCAAATTGTAAAAAGATTGTTCTAATGTGCCACTAGCAGTGTAGGGAGTGTTGGTACAGTATGCCGAAATAACTGTTGGCGCTGTACATGGACCCTCAAATAACATAAAGGAAATCTGTCGGCCTAATTCTGCAAAGTCGTTCATTGTGATGGTAAGCATGTTGTTAGATCCCGTAGGCGTGAATTCATAAAACACAGAGGGGCTGCCGTTAGGTATGCATCCACCAAAATAGTCACTTGTTGACTGCGCATTGGTTTCATTGTCAATACAAGAACCATTAATCGGCAGGTTAATTGCACTACAAATATCATCGTTTGCTGGGGCTGCACGAGTTTGAGGGGTTTTGTTTTGTCCGGAATCATCATACCCGAATTCATATCCTTTTAAAAACACGGGCTTGTTATTTATTGCGTCAGAAGCTTCAATGTTTTCTACCGTATCGGGGAATTTGTTCGTTTCAATTTGTTCGTTTTCTGAAATCGTATTTTCACGGGTTTCGTTATCGGATATTTCAAGCACTTCAAGCTTATGTCTTTTTGTTACTTCAGTTTGTTTATTGATGTTGATTTTTTTCTGAATCAGAACTTTCTCAGTTTTTGTTCCGTTATTATCCGATTTTTTATCAACTTGTTGGGCATCTGCAACAGCAATAATCATGATTGCACATAACACTAACAATATAGCTCTAATAGTCTTCATAAGCCTTTAATTGGTTTATTTAACATTCTATGTTCAATTGACCGAAGATTACAAAGTTTAATTTCACACTCAAAAGTTAAAAACCTTTCACACAAGCGCTCTAACATCAGAATTCCCATTAATTTAAAACTCATTACTTACTTACAATCTATCGACCCCTTACCTATTAAAACAAAGATACTAATAAAAACAACATCTTCTTAACAACACATCAATTTATTATACAAATCACCATATTGATTTATATACGGAAAGGGAAATAACTAATTGAATTTGCGCAGACCGACAAAGGTGAATTGCTATTAAGTATCTGTAGAACATACACTTCAATGCTTTAAGAAAGATAAAAAATTAAATTATGGATTATCGAGATGCCTTATTCAGATTAGGTCTATATTTATAGATTCTGCACAAAAAAGCGACTCTCCTTCTCATTTTTTGCTCGAATTTTGAGATTTCTTAATCAGATGGATTTCATTTCAAGGGGAGCGTGCACTTACGTAAAAATCGAGTTTTTTATGATAAAACAAAGACGAATCAAACCTGATCCGTCTTTGTTTTTATGAAATATAAGCGGGAAGTTTTATTTTCCACACTAAATCTTGAAATAGCGTCAACAACAAATATTACATTTTAATTAGCTTTTGTGTTATCACTGAATCATCATAAATTAGATTAATAGAATATGTTCCGGGAACCACATTTGACAATTCTGAGATGTGATATTTCAATCTACCTTCAGGGATTTTTCCTTCAAAGACAAGGTTTCCAAGCATATCATTCACACTCAATCTAACGGTTTGCCTTGTCGGAACATCAAACATAATAAACACCTCTTCTTTAAACGGATTCGGCACAATGTTAAATGATCCCGGATTTTGATTGCAATTTACAAAAACAATGTCGGATTGTGTTGTGTTTCCGTCATAATCCGTTTGTTTAATTCGATAATATGAGAAGCCATTTAAAGGCTCACTATCAACCCATGAATAATTAATTGGGATGACTGAATTTCCGGCACCTAAAACTGTTCTCATATCAACAAACCGCTCCCCATCTTCACTACGTTGAATCGTAAAATATTCATTGTTGTTTTCGGTAGCTGTGGACCAAAGGATTTCCACAAAACCGTTATGACAGACGCCATTCACAAATAGAAATTCAACCGGCAATAAAATATACGGGCTACCTCCATTCAACGGATTATTACAAACATCAACAACTGTATTAAGCCCTGAACAAACGATTTTCCAGTCATTTTCATATACTGCTTTTGCTTGTGGCAGCGGATTTGCAAGGGTTATTTCTATCCAACTTGTTGAATCGTTTAAACAATTCATGGGATTTGCAGCGATGATTGAATTTGCAAGGCATTCCGTTTCAGTTGTAGTTCCAGTGCAATCGAGTACAAAATCGCTTCCATCAGTTGAGACTGACGAACATTTTATTGGTTCTGAAATTTCAACCTCAAAAATATTGTTACTTGCATTAATTGCGGATTCAATTTTTGGTTGTACGCCAAGCGATGCCCCGCCGGATAAATCCCATATTAAATCAAAACCATTACCATCGGGCGACCAATTATTAATCAGAAGAAAATAAGTTTCTCCTTCAGTGACACTAACATCACTAACCCAAGCATCACCAGTAACATCTTCAGAAGTATCAAAATAAGCACTAGACATGCCTGTTGACCCTTCATTCGCAGCAAAAGAACAACGCACTGGTGTTCCAAGGTCATTGCAATCATATGATTGGTAAAGTGCAAAGTCATAATCATCAGTAGAGGTCGCTGGTGCAATAGTAAAAGCAAGTGTTCCTGAACTCTTAATTTCAATTGTGTACCAGTTAGAATAATTCTCACTTGTAACACAACCTAAACACCCATCATTTGTTAAACCAGGACCTGTACTAGCTCCTGAGAAATCAAAATTATTACATACACCAATACTATTCTCACAGTCATTGGGATCTGTACCAGTTGGGCCTGAGCAATCAACACTAGAGAAAGTTACATCCCACCCTTCATACGTATTATTCAAACCATCAGAATAAAACCTAAATGTTAAACAACCACTAGGATCAGTAGAAGTAAATTCACCAGAACTCCAAGCTCCATCATAAGTATATAAACTCGCATCATCCATATTTCCCCAGCCATGCCAAAGCACTTCTGAATTTTGTGTTGGTCCACTAATAACAATTAACTCATCAGCTGCAGGATCCACATCCATCTCACTAAATGTCGCCTTTAAACACTTTCCTGCATCTTCAGGACAAAATGTACGATACACTGAATTTATGTATGTAGAGTAACCTACTCCAGCACCAGCATCATCGTAGTACTTCCCTCCACGCGTAGGAATCATACAACCTCCACAATACGTATTTTGAAGTCCTGTAGTAGGATGCAAATATCCTTCACAAGGTGCACAATCGGGGCCACCACAATCAATACCTGTTTCCTGACAATCTCTAATTCCATTTGTGCAATCGGGACAGTCTCCCCCACAATCCGATAAATTAATATAGAGATCATACGCACCCTCTGCGCCTAAATAACCCTCAACAACAATTACATATGTACCTGCAGTCAAATCATTTAAGCTTATTCGAGATTGCAAACTACAATCATCATCATTATATGCTAAATAGTTTCCAGAGCCACAATCCCCTGTTGAAGCATCATACAAATAAAGCTTAGTATCTAGTGATGACCCACATGTACTTATTTCAACATCTGTTTGGTCATTAATTGTAAAGGAAAAAATATTTTCAGCACCAGAGATCAAGGCACAATCATCAGAATCGCTTGTATTATCATAAGTAGAGACATATTCGTTCGTTGATGGACAAATAAGCGTTCCTAAATTGAGACCTGGCCATACACCATCTTCATCAGAACCGCCACAAGTCACAGAGGACACAGAAATATCAAATGGAGTAAACTGTGGTGATGGAAAAGTTGAAATAATAATATAGTAGGTTGTCGATGCTGACAAGGAAACTTTTGACAAAGAGGGATTGCCAGAGGAACTTGTATTTTCTGCGACACATGTTCCAACATCCGGACAAGCTTGAGTAACAAAAACTCCAGTCCACGTATCTGTATTTGATAAAACGATGTCAACACATTCATTGACAGAAGGTGTATACTCAAAAACAAAATCATCCCCATTCATGTAATATGAACCACATGCATCATTAATATCATAATCATCACCAAAACCATTCGTTGTCATGCCTGTGTTTGAAAATGGCAAACTGTTTATTACATATGGGTCTGCACAATCCGAACCTCCACTAGGCATACTGATTGTACGCGTTCCGATCGGACTTTCTTGTGCTGCAGGATAAGTAGAGCTTGCAACATCAATCTTATTTGCTTCGATTATGGCATCTACCGTATTACTTAAAGTTGCACCTGCATCAATATCATACACTACCCAAATATAGCTTGTCCCAGAAGGCAAATCATAAGCCAAAGAACTAAATGTTACAGTTCCACTCGAAAAACTTTGTGCACTTCCTAATAAGTTGTCGGTTGCAAATGTAGTAGAACT
>JAQIBY010000130.1 GCA_027858835.1 Bacteroidales bacterium
ATAAATACTCCTCCAGTTGATCCTGAGACAGATCTAATGGAGAACGCCCAAAGTGCAATACCAGCTTGGAAATTTGCATCAAATAATTGCGGGTACATGACTCAGACTTTCCGGCAATGGTGTACTTACGCAGAAACTGCTCACTCACTGTTTTGAACTCAGGCACCGCCTCGCAGGCCTGTTCCAGATACGATTTTCGACTCATAATTAAATTGGTTTTAATTGTTTGAGGCCGAAAAGTCGGGTTTATTTAAGAAGATTTCTTAGTTTTATGATGATAAGCTCCCGTTGAAAACGGGTTTAGTTCAACAAAGCTATGATACGCCAGCCGTGGCATCCACAGCATATTGAGGGTTTCGTATTACCCTCTCCCATGCGTTCAAGCTGATAAAGCCACAGCTGGTCTGAAACCACGCCCAGGCGCATATAGCCGGGACGTTATAGCGCATTAAGAACAATACAAACAACCAACTAACAAAACATTAAGCAACAGATCATGCACTACCTAAAATGTGAAAATTGCCAGCACCTCAATGAGGTAAAAACAGAGTATTTAACATTTTGCTCAAATTGCAATAAAAAACTTGAGAACAATTACAGGGATTGGAAAAAGCAAAACCCTGATAAAACATTTGATGATTTTAAAACAATAATGTGCCTAAGAGAGAGTGATTTTCATGAGCCAGTAAAAAATAAAAAATCAAAATCAAGAGGATTAAAATACTGGTTAGGGTTTGCTGCCGCATTTGCGTTATTTTATGCAATTGGACATTTTGGAGGAGAAGAAATTGTAATGTTTTTCAAATCTGAGAAAACGTCAAAAGAAGTATTGGAACAAAAATGGATAAAAAAGACATATGGAAATTACGGTTTGACAGTCGAAACACCCTCGAAAATGACAAAAGGAAATTTACCTATTCCCGACAATGTCAAACAGGTAATAGACCAAATGGATGTTTACAATTACAAATCAGAGAAAGGATTTAAAGTATTAATTAATAGCATAAAATATAATCCCTCAATAGGACAAACAAATCTTCAAGGTGCTGCAAATGGTTCCATTAAAGAAATGAAAATGCAAAAAGGAGTAACCGAATTTGATTACACAGAGGATTATATTTCAAAAAATAAAATTCCGGGATTCATACAAAAAGGAAAATACAATTTGAATGACATTGAAATAAAATTTATTAATACAGGATTCTCAAAGGGATTAATCATATGGCAGGTTATGGTGGCCTATCAAGCAAATGATGAAATAGGGCAAGTTGCAGCAAACAGAGTGATAGATTCTATTGAACTAAATGCAGAAAAAGCAAACGCGCTATAACAAAGCTATGATTCGCCAGCCGTGGCATCCACAGCATATTGAGGGTTTTGTATTTCCCAAAACCATGCTTTCAAGCTGATAAAAACACAGCTGGTCTGAAAGCCACGCCCAGGCGCATATAGCCGGGACGTTGTACGTAATGCCAAGGCATAGCGCACTTAAAAACTGCAAGAATCATGGGAAAATTTTCAGACGAAACACGTAAAAAGTTCTCAGGCAATTACAAAGGACCAACGAAAGACGTTGAGTTCTCATGCGGTAACTGCCTAAATATCTTCACATTTGTTTATACCGATATATATTTAAAGACATCGGGAGATATTGAGTTTGTACCCGAACCAGCATGTCCAAATTGTGGAGCCACTGAAGAATTAATCTTTAGTGATTATGGACAGGAAAAAATAGAAAACATGTTGTTTAGCGGCCAAATTCGAAAAGCTAGATAAACCTGAAGGAATACAAAATGTGTTTGCACCAAAAACATACAGAAGCAAAAACAGCAATTGGACAAGATAAATACCGATTAGCAGACTTCTTTGATATGTGGTGGGATACGTATAAAAAGAATCCACGGCATTTTATCACACCCGAACAATATAAGGCTGTTAATGCCATGCGTCTTTGCCGAACAGAATCCCTTGGCATTGACCATTACGCCTGTCCTGATTGTGGCGAAATAACCCAAGTTTATCACAGCTGCAAAAATAGATTTTGTCCGACCTGCAGTTGGCAAGACACTTTGAAATGGGCAGATAAGATTAAGCAGAAAATGCTTGCATTACCCCATCGTCACACGGTTATGACGCTTCCACACAAACTCAACAACTTAATAAAGGAAAACAATGACAAATTGCTTTCTGCGTTGATGCGAACTTCTGCAGATACAATGAAAGAGTGGATTAAAGAAAAATACCATTTAGACCCGGGTGTAATATCAGTGCTTCACACATTTGGGGAAACAAAGGATTATCATGTTCATACCCATATGATTGTTTCCTGGGGGGGAATCAGTAGAAAAGACCATACTTTACAAGCCATAAAGGGAGAATATGTCAATTATGATTTTCTCAAAAAGAAGTTCCGTTGCAAGTTTGAAGATGAACTCACAGCCCTTTATGATAAAGGCGTTTTAAT
>JAQIBY010000166.1 GCA_027858835.1 Bacteroidales bacterium
CAAAAAAGTTGTTTTTTACTCCTATATGGAGTAATATGCTGCGAAATCGCATTAGTTGCGTAAAACTATTGCTGAAATGACGTCTTTCACGCTTCATTTAGGCAGTCTAATAATCGTTAAGCCCCTCAATCTGACGAACTATCCACCAACCGATGCTATCACTTAATGCTTGCAATGCTGGCGAATTGTGATATCTTTAACTTATGAACAGCAAACATAAAAAAACACTTAAAATTATCTTCACCAATCCAGTTAATGGGAATATCGAGTGGCGTAAGATAGAATCGTTGTTTTTGGCTTTAGGTGCTATCCGTACTGAAAGAGCAGGTTCTGCTGTCAGTTTTATTTTGAACAATATACGAGTAGATTTTCATCGGCCACATCCCGACAAAGCGTCTTTGCGGTATCGTGTGAAAGATGCTCGTAAATTTCTGGAACAGGCAGGTATAACATTATGAATATGATGAAATACAAAAGTTATGTTGCTCGTATTGAGTATGATGAGGAAGATCGAATTTTTGTCGGTCATCTGGCAGGTATCAAGGATATTGTTGGCTTTCATGGAACAACGGTTACTGAGTTGGAAAATGCTTTTCATGAATCTGTCGACAACTATATTGCAATTAGTGAAGAAACAGGCAGAATTGCACAAAAACCTTATTCAGGAAAGCTGATGTTACGTGTTTCGTCAGATATTCATGCTGCCGTTGCTACTGCTGCTCAAGTGCATGGAAAGAGCATTAACCAGTGGGCTTCAGAGGTTTTGGCTCGAGCCACTCATATTTAATTTTTGTGGTATTTGGGCTTAACAAATGCACTCAAGCTGACCAAAAAAGCCGAACTTGGATTTCGTTTAATTTTGGGGTATGGTGTGGGGGTATGGTGTCACATCTTGATCTGTGAATTGTATTGACACATCCAAAAAAATGAATTAAGAAAAAGTCATGAGCAGATCTTGGAGAATAGAATTTGACGGTGCACTATATCATGTGTTGTCACGAGGCAATGAACAGCAGAAGATCTTTGCAGACGATCAGGACCGGGAATTATTTCTTGAGTTGATCGGCGAGATGTCGACGCGGTTTGACATTGATGTGTTTGCTTACGTCCTGATGGGAAATCATTACCATTTATTGCTTAAAACACATCGGGCCAATCTGTCCAAAAGCATGCAGTGGTTTGGCGCAAATTACACCCGCAAATACAATATTCGTCATAAAAGGAGTGGGCACCTGTTTCAGGGGCGGTTTAAAAATTTCTTAATTGAAAGCCCTGAATATCTGTTGCGCCTTTCCTGTTACATTCACCGGAATCCCCTCCGTGCTAAAATGGTGAAGCGTCTGGCCGATTATCGCTGGAGCAGCTATCGTGTTTATGCTTACGGTAAGAAACAGCCTGTCTGGTTGAAAACGGATTTGATTTTTTCGTTTTTTAACGGTGATCATGTAAAGAAAATTCAGGGATATCGGAAAAAAGTACAGTTATATTCCCGTGAGGAAAAAAAATTGTGGGAGGATTTCCGGCATGGTCTGTTTTTCGGCACTCTTGAATTTGTTGAAAGAATGAAAAGGGCACATTTACCGGATACCTCACACAAAGAACAGCCCCAGCAAAGGGATAGCTTTCGTTTCGCAGATCCTTACGTCATAATTAAAAAAGCTGCCGCAGTACTTGATTGCGATCCGGATGAATTCATTTCGACCGGAAGAGTGTATGGGACTGCGAAAACAAACAGAGATGTATTGATGTATTTAATCTGGGAATATGGCGTGTACACAAACGAAGAAATCGGAAACCTGTTTCATGTCACTTACTCTTGCGTCAGCAAAAGTATTTCATCTTTTCGGAAACGGTTGCCGGCTGATAATAATTTGAAAAAATTGTATAATAAAATTAAATCACAAATCCAGATGTGACACCTCTCCTTTTACAATAATGGGATATACGGCAAAAAAGTTGTTTTTTACTCCTATATGGAGTAATATGCTGCGAAATCGCATTAGTTGCGTAAAACTATTGCTGAAATGACGTCTTTCACGCTTCATTTAG
>JAQIBY010000169.1 GCA_027858835.1 Bacteroidales bacterium
TTAATCACCATGGGTTATACCGATAAGTATTTAAATCACCCAGTGATTTCACTTCGCTTATCTCTGGGTTTTAAATATCTATCGGCATAATACTCGTAAGATATTATTTAAGCGTATCACACTCGCCCATGGCTCACTCACCCATGGCTATTAATAGTTTGACCCGCTTCGGGGTCAGAACTTTCCAATAGTTTTAGCGAGTATCAATATGTTCATTAGACGAACCTTTGATTAATATTTTAAATGCTTGATCCCCAGTCTGCCGGCTGGCAGGTGACACGCTATTAAGCGATTTCCATATCCACGAGTTTTCGTTGCAGATCGACATTGGTAATACGCACTCTGATATCATCTCCGAGTTGATATCGTTTTCCTTTGCGTTTCCCGATAATCTGATAATTGTCTTCATCGAAGACATAAAAATCATCAGATAAATTGCGCATGGGAACTAATCCTTCGCAGGCATTTTCTTTGATTTCTACAAAGATTCCGAAATTTTGCACTCCGGAAATTAACCCGTCGAATTCCATTCCCAATTTATCCTGAAGAAATTCAGCTTGTTTGTATTTTATCGACGCGCGTTCGGCTTTTGTTGCAAGCATTTCCATGTCGCTACTGTGCTTACACATCAGCTCATAAGGATCCATTTTTGCGGAAGGTTTTCCGTCAAGATATCGCGTGAGTAGTCTGTGCACCATCATATCCGGGAAACGGCGAATCGGCGAAGTAAAATGGGTGTAATAATCAAAAGCCAATCCGTAATGACCAATGTTGGTGGTTGAATATTCCGCTTTTGCCATGCTTCGGATTGCCAGGTTTTCCACTACATGTTGTTCGGGACGACCTTGTACTTTTTTCAAAATTTTATTCATGGAAGCCGACAATTTTTGGGAATTTCCCGACTCGATTTTGTATCCGAATCGCTTGATAAAGCTTTGAAAGCCCATGATACGATCAATATTTGGCTCATCGTGAATTCGATAAACGAAGGTCATGTGTTTTTTTTGTTCTTTCCCGATAAATTCAGCAACTTTTCGGTTCGCAAGCAGCATAAATTCTTCAACCAGCCAATTGGCTTCTTTCATGGTTTTGGTAAAGACACCGATTGGTTTTCCGGCTTCGTCGAGTTTGAATTTTATTTCATCTCGCTCAAAATTAAATGCGCCTCTGACAAATCGCTTATCACGTAATTTATTTGCCATTTCATGGATATCGAGAATTTCTTCTGACAGTGCCCCACCTTTTCCTTCAATGCGTTTCTGCGCTTCATCGTATGTAAAACGTTGGTCTGAATTAATGATGGTTCTGCCAATCCAATAATCTTTTATTTCAGCATCAGCAGTCATTTGAAACACGACCGAATAACACAATTTATCTTCATTCGGACGCAGTGAACAAATAAAATTTGACAAGCGCTCAGGCAACATGGGGACCACACGATCCACGAGATAGACAGAGGTTGCCCGATTTTCTGCTTCCTGATTAATTGTGGTATCTTCCTGCACGTAATGTGTGACGTCGGCAATATGAATTCCGATTTCAAACAGCCCGTTGTCAAGTTTTTGATAAGAAATTGCATCATCAAAATCCTTTGCATCATCGGGATCAATGGTAAAAGTAGTGGTTTTTCTGAAATCACGGCGGGATTTAATTTCTTCCGCAGAAATTTTGTCAGAAATTTGCTCTGCATCCTGATTTATCGATGACGGAAATTTGTAGGGCAAATCGTATTCCACCATAATGGCATGCATTTCTACATTATTGTCACCGGGTTTTCCGAGTACTTCGAGCACTTTTCCTTCCGGAGATTTACTGTGATCTGACCAACGTGTGATGCTGACAATCGCTTTTTCTCCGTTTTTTGCACCTTGCAATTGGTGGGGCGGAATAAAAATATCGAAAGGAATAAATTTTCCGTCGGGGATAAGAAAGGCGTATCCCTGATTTGCTTCAATGATTCCGACAAATTTTACTTTTCTTCGTTCCAGTATTTCCGTGACTTCTCCTTCGTAAAATTCGGTTTTTCGTTTTCCGTAAAGATTAACTTTAACAATATCTCCGTGAAGGGCGTTGTTAAGATTTTTCCAGTTTACCAGCACTTCTTCATCCACATCTTCGGTGATAATACTGGCAAATCCTCGTCGAGAAATTTTCACCTGTCCGGTAACGAGACCCGTTCTGGGCTTTAGTCGATAGCGTCCGCGGTGAACTTCTTCAATTCGCTTTTCTTGTTGCAATTCATTAAGAATGGATGCAATGAGTTTTCTTTCCTGCTTATCATAAGACAATAATTGCGCAGATACTTGTTTATAATTAAGTAATCTACCTTTCTGATTACTAAAAATCTGAACGATTTTTTGTTTCATGGCATCACGATCAATTGATTGATTGCTGTATTTTGCAGTTTGATTTTTTGGCATAAAGTTTGTTTAAGCTTGCACAAATGTATTTATCATTTGCAACATAAGAAAATTGTTGTACTTTTAATGAAAATTTTTAAATTATTTATTTAAAAACCTGGATTATGAAAACAACTACTATTTTAAAAAACGTGCTGTTCATTGGGTTTGTAAGCACAGCGATGATGTTTACTTCTTGTAAAAATGGAGAAGAAACTGTAAAAGCGAACGAAGGAGCCACTAAGGTCGAAATTCCTTGCCAATCAGAAGGTCGTACTGACAAAGATTTTTTTAGAGCAGATGCAAGCTCTGGATCACAGGACATGAATCTTTCTCGTGAAAAATCACTTAGTGCTTCAAAACAGCGTCTCGCAGGTTTGATTGAAACAAAAATCAAATCAGTAACCGATCGTTACGTGAATGAAACTGAATTTGGAGAAAATTCACAATTTGAATCTAAATTTGAAAACCTAACTCGCGAAGTAATTAATCAAACATTGGTTGATGTTGCGGTCATTTGTGAAGAAACCTTCAAAGAAGCAAACGGTAAATTCACAACTTACACTGCCATCGAAGTGAGCAAAGATGCAATGTTGAATGGAATTGAAAATTCCTTGTCAAAAAATCAAAAACTGCAAGTTGATTATGACAAAGCAAAATTCGAGGAGATTTTCAACGAAGAAATGAGCAAAATGGAAGAAGAAGGAGCTTACTAGAAATTGACTCCATGACATAAAAAAAACCGGCTTTTTGCCGGTTTTTTTTATGTCTCTACTAGACAGGGTTTAGGTTAACTGTGCGAAACAATAAACTGTCTGCTGAATTCTCATAAGATTTATCCAAACAACAATAATATTTATTATTTTGGCTTTCATGAAAAAGTATTATTTTGTTTATATCGTTATGAATGAAAATAGAACTACCTTATATACAGGGTTTACTGGACAAATAAAAGTTCGTATTCAACAGCATGAAAATAAGGAAATTGTAGGTTTTTCAAGTAAATATAATTGTACTGATTTAGTGTTTTATGAGAAATATGACGATCCCAACACAGCCATTTTCCGAGAGAAGCAAATAAAAAAATATAGTCGTAAAAAGAAACTAATGCTCATTGAAAAATTTAACCCCGAATTAAAAACATTAAATCAAGCAATTTACAAAGTTGATGAAAACTATTTGTAACAATGTAACATTATTCAATCTTTAAATTGAACTGAGATAAAATTTCCCTTACAGATATGTCATTTGGTGTTTAATCCTAGAGATTTCTCAGTCACTCCACTTCGTTCCATTCCATCGAAATGACATTTTTTCGGAGTTTTTGGGAGGAAAAAGGGCGATGACACTTTGGTGGATTTAACACTTTGTCATCGCCCTTTTTCCCCACCTTACATTGCAATGCAGTCATTTCGAAGGAGGTACGACTGAGAAATCTGATGAAAGATACCCCAAAAACACAAATCCCAAAACTTGTCCGGCGAAGACGGATAACAAGGAAGCACCAAATTCCAAAACAAAAACTGTTTGTCATCCGGCGAAGCCGGACAAGTTTTGTGATTTTCCGCTTTGCATTTACTTCATCTCTCCTCATTATTGCTATTTCACATCAATTATGCTTATTTTTGTTCAAAATGTTGTTTTATGGAAAAGAAACTCTTTCTACTTGACGCTTACGCATTGATTTTCAGAAGTTATTATGCGTTTATACGGAATCCCCGCATTAATTCAAAAGGGTTAAACACCTCTGCAATTTTCGGATTTGTCAACAGTTTAGAGGAAGTTTTGAAAAAAGAAGATCCTACTCATATCGCTGTGGTTTTTGATCCTCCCGGTCCAACTTTTCGAAACGAAATGTATTCTGAGTATAAAGCCAATCGCGATGCTACGCCTGAAGACATCCGTAAAGCAGTTCCTTATATTAAGGATATTTTGAAAGCTTATAATATTCCGGTGGTTGAAAAAGAAGGTTACGAAGCTGATGATGTCGTAGGAACCCTAGCTCGAATGGCTGCCGATGAAGATTTTACTGTGTATATGATGACATCGGATAAGGATTATGCTCAATTGGTGACCGATAAAGTCTTTATGTATCGCCCAAGACGCTCGGGGGAGAAAGACAATCAAGTGTTAAAGGTGCCTGAAATTCTGAGAAAATTCAGCATAGAAAAGCCGGAACAAGTGATAGATATTCTTGCTCTCTGGGGTGATAGCGCGGACAATGTTCCCGGAGCACCCGGTGTGGGCGAAAAGACAGCGATTAAGTTGATTGATCAATTTGGATCAGTGGAAAATCTTTTAGATAATACAGATCAACTTAAGGGCAAGCAAAAAGAAAAAATTGAAGCTAATAAAGCACAAATCCTGCTCTCAAAAAAACTTGTTACCATTGAACAAGAGGTTCCTTTAAATGTTGATTTTAGCTTATTTAAATATGATGCGCTCGACAAGGAGCAACTTAAACCAATTTTTGATGAACTGGAATTTAATACGCTTTCCCAACGGATTCTCGGGGAACCGGCGAAAGTAATGCCTGGTGCTCAGGGCAGTTTATTCGATTTCCCAACAAATCCAACGGAAACGGAACAGGAAGAACCAACATCCGGCAAACGAAATGTCAACACAGAAAATCCGGAGTATATTTTGGTTGACACCCCGTATTTACGCAAAAATTTGATCTCAGAACTGTCAAAATCCGATGCTTTTGCTGTCGATACTGAAACCAACAGCTTAAATCCGCATATTGCAAAATTGACAGGCATGTCTTTTTGCGTAAGCGCAGGAAAAGCGTGGTATGTTATGATGCCGGAAACTGAAAAAGAAAAGCAGGCGATTGTTGATGAATTTAAACCGGTGCTTGAGAATTCTGACATCATGAAAATTGGGCAAAACATCAAATACGATATGCTCGTGCTGCGAAATTATAATATCAGCATTAAGGGAACACTTTTTGACACCATGATTGCGCATTATTTATTGCATCCGGAATTGCGTCATAATATGGATTATATGGCTGATAGCTTGCTCAATTATGAGTCAATTTCCATTGAAAGTTTGATTGGTAAAAAAGGGAAAAATCAAAAAACCATGGACGAGGTTCCTTTGGAAGATATTGCAATTTATGCCGCTGAAGATGCAGATATTACTTTGCAGCTCAAAGAAAAACTGGAGCCGGAGTTGAAATCTGCCGGATTACAGGATTTGTTCCGTGAGGTGGAATGTCCACTGATTTATGTGCTTGCTGATATGGAATTTGTCGGTGTGCATTTGGATGTGGGTCAGCTAAATAATTATGCTGAAAAGTTAAGTACTGAGCTTGAGTCCATCGAGAAGAAAATTTATGAAATGACAGGACATGAATTTAATATCAGCTCACCGAAACAGTTGGGAGAGATATTGTTTGACCGTCTAAAAATCACTGATAAGCCTCCAAAAACAAAAACCAAGCAGTATTCAACTTCGGAAGAGACCTTACAAAAGCTGAGCGATAAACATCCTGTCATTCGGGAGATTTTAGAATTTCGTTCCGTGAAAAAATTGCTATCAACCTATGTTGAGGCCTTACCTAAGCTTATCAATCCGGAAACGGGGAAAATACATACTTCTTTTAATCAAACCGTAGCAGCAACCGGAAGATTAAGCTCAAACAATCCGAATCTGCAAAATATTCCGATTCGGGAAATCCGTGGTCGGGAAATCCGTAAAGCCTTTACTGCCAGTGATGAGAATCATGTGTTTTTATCTGCCGATTATTCGCAAATAGAGCTTCGTCTGATGGCTCATATGAGTCAAGATAAGCACATGCTGGAGGCCTTTCAGAACGAGGATACCGATATTCATGCAGCAACTGCAGCTAAAGTATATAAGGTTGATGTTGCAGATGTTAGTAGGGAGCAGCGCTCAAAGGCAAAAACGGCTAATTTTGGTATTATTTACGGTATTTCTGCTTTTGGTTTATCTCAGCGACTAAATATCCCGCGAACGGAAGCTAAACAGTTGATTGATGATTATTTTGAAAGTTTTCCCGGTGTAAAAAAATATATGGATGCCTGCATTGAAGAAGCGAAAAAAAATGAATTTGTGGAAACCATTATGGGAAGAAAACGCTTTTTGCCGGACATAAATTCTCGTAACGGAGTAGTACGGGGAATGGCTGAACGAAATGCCATCAATGCGCCCATACAAGGATCTGCAGCTGATATCATCAAAGTAGCTATGATCAACATTTATAAACGCATTTTGAATGAAGGTTTATCTGCCCGTTTAAATTTGCAGGTACATGATGAGTTGAATTTCGAATGCCCGGTTTATGAAAAAGATAAATTGGCTGAAATTGTTAAATACGAAATGGAAAATGCAGTGCATCTTTCGGTTCCCTTAACTGTGGATTTGGGCGTGGGAAAAGATTGGTTGGAAGCGCATTAGTCAGGAGTTAGAATCTACGTGCTATTCTCGGCTAATAATACCGATTAAACATCAAAATGGCGCATACTTTCACTTGCTTCGAGAGCCTCAGCACAAGTCGTTCTATATGCTTGTTTTGCTGTAATATCGGCATTAACCTTCCGAAATAATTCGGAATAAGAATTGGTAGTTTCAAAATTTCTTTGTCAATCATTTGGAAACACAATTGGTATAACTTACTTGAAGGCAGTCGGATAGGCAGAAAAATCTAGCACTTGACCACTGCAACTATGTGATTGAATAGTTTGGACAAATCTTCACTACTGACAGATAAATCATCGATAAATGCTTGCAATCTAAGCCTAATATCTTCATCTGACAAAGGCTGTTCATCACTGAGGAATTTCCTGTCTTTCAGATATTGCTCCAATTCTTCGGCTTTTTTTGTCCGAAAACCACTGACAGCGCCATTTTTAAGTGCCTCTAGTAATTGATTGGGATTTCCGTTCACGCTTTTTAACACATCATTTACTCTGTCAATATAAGTATCAGATACAGCATCGGCTTCTTCTAAAACCTGTCGGTCAATCGGAAATGAGCGTCCGAAACGATATAAGCTGATATATTGTTTAAGCATTTTATGACTGTCTTCAATAAAGGATTTAAATTGCTGTGGTGCATTAGGAATTTTTCCACCGTATTGCAAATATGTTCTCAAAGCACCTAAATCACGAATGTTTTTTCTTAGACAATTGTACAACAAATCGGGGGAATCAATTAAATACCATAGATGCAATTGAGACGCATTATCGCTTAACGGATTAAATCGTTGAACTCCGATTGCCTGCCCATATTCAGCATGTGACATGGATGCAGGAGACGGCAAGTCGGTATTCTCAAATTCCGGTATAGACAAGGTTTCGGTAGCATCGGCTTTTTCCGCTTCTTTTCCTAATCGGATGTAATTGGCCGGCAATTGAATTTCTCTGAGATGAGTTTTCCATTTTGCCAATTCATCATCTTGGGCAGTAAAATAGAAAATTTGTCGTCCGTTTTCACTGATATCAATTAAAGCATCAATAATTGCACGGGCACGGATATCATCGCTGTTAGCCAGCAATTCATCCACAATCAGCGGTAAACTGACAAGTCTTTCTTGTTGCTCAATAAAAGCCAAACGGACAGATAACAGCAGTTGAATTCTGGTTCCCGACGACAATTGGTCGAGCTGTAAGTACTCCTGATTACTCACATCAAAGGCACGAAATGCCATCTTGTTATCGTAATTTGAAACATCTAATTTATATTTTCCGCCGGTGATGCTGACAAAATGAGATTCAGCTTTTTTAAATACTTCCGGATACTGGGTTTCACGAGTTTCTTCACGTAATGCTTCAACCAGCAAATGTCCGGTAATTGCACTCAGATTTTCCTCGTATTTTCCTTGCAGATTTTCAATGGCAGTATCTTGCTCAGTCAATGTGTTTTGCAACTCTTGCCTGTCTCCTGCTTGTTTAATTTGCTCTTGAATACTTGCAATCTGATTTACCAAATCATCATATTGATTCGCTTGTTCTTGATAATTTTGAATTTTTGCCTCAATTTGGTCGTAAGTAATATCGGGCTCAATTTCAGGATATAAAGAATGATTTTTTAAGTCTTTTTCCTTTTCATTCAGCAATAATTTTGTTTCAGAAACCATTTTTTGCACGAGTTGATATTCAGGTAAGTCCTCATGTAAATTTTTTACAATTTCAATTTGACCATACTCCACTTCAAGCCGATTATAAATGGCATGTTGCTTATTTTTCAGTGTTCCCAGTTGTGTCTGATTAGCTGCAATAAGACGTTCATTTTCACGGATGATGTTCCCGGATTCTTTACGGATACTTTCCTGTGATTTAATGTCTTTCAATCTTGCAGAAAAACTCGCTTCATCAACGCTTTCAAGGAAATTGTAAGCTGTGAAATTTGTTTGGATATTTGATTTCTCTTTCTTCAGTTGACTTTCCAGATTCTCCAACTGCGCGCTGATTTCCAGCACTTGTTGATGGGCTTCCTGCCATCTTTTTGCATTGACAAAAAACCATCCAGGACTTGCAAAATTTGTAATTTCTCCATCGGGAATTTCTGGAAATGCACCGAGCTTTCCTTTAAGATCAGAATGGATTTTATGCAAATTTTCCAATTTGGGTTCAAGTTTTTTACGATTGGCTTTTTGTCGTTGTAATTCATTTTGTTTTTCCTGTACGGATAAACTTTCAATCAATTGATCATCAAGTAATTTCAGTCGCTCAACGACATTTTCACTTGTCCAACTTAGCGGGGCTTCTAAGCCGGTTCGCGCAAAATCAGAAACAAAACCATCCGAATTAAAACTTGTTGTTTTCGATGGACGGCTTGCAATAAAAATCATTGCAAAAAGCCCGACAAGCAAGGGGATAATTCCAAAAACACCAAAAAATAAACTAATAAGAAAGGTTGCAATTGCAGTAATCACACCAGTAATTCCCAGCCATCGGACTTTGTTTGATTTTGTGGATTCGCCTACAGTTTGTGCTTTTAGCCAATCGCTGAGTACAGATATTCCCAATTGAATTTTTTGAACATCGTACTGTGTTGACGATTCAATTTCTTCAGATAAGGATTGAATTTCATGATTAAGGGAATTTGCCTCTATGCTGATTTGTGAAGCTTCCACAATGAATTTTTCAATATCTTCAATCTGCTCAAGATTCAAGCCTTTCCATTTTTCGGGATCGCTTTGCGGGTCAAGCTGTCTTAGTGACTCATTTGCAGCGATTTTTGAATTTTGAAGTTTTGTCTCTGCAAGCTCAATTTTTCGGTTCAAGTCTTTAATATTCTCAATCCGTATTTCCCATTCGCTGATTAATGCATCAGGAATTCCATTTTCCGGGATATTAAGCTCATTTAATTTCTGCTTTGCCGACTGAATAAGCGTTTCCGCTTTTTGCATACTTTTCCGGATGCTTTTTTCTTCGGATTCGAGCGTTTGCAATTGCTCAAAATCAGAATCATTCAGCTTCGCCAGATTTTGGGGAAATTGCTCAAATTTTGCTTTCGCAGTTTCATACTGTGATAATAAATTTAGATGCTCAGATTTCACTTTGTACAATCCAATAAAATCTTTTGCTTTTTTTGCTTCATCACGTTTGCTTGAAAGCAATGACAAGTTTACTTCTTTCTGTTTTAGTTGAAACTGACTTTGAATTAATTGCTGATATTTTACGTTTACTTCATCGTATGCTTTGCGTTCGCTAATTGTGCTTCTGGAAAAGCTATCGCTATAATTCAGTTTATGTGCGGCTTTACTTAAATCGTATCCACCACTGCTTTCTTTAATGATTTGTTCAGCGAGATGTTTATCTTCACTTTTAATAAGTTCATGCAATGAAAGAAAATATCGGCTTTGGCTGCTACTTGGTGGTAATTCTGAAAAACTGTCCGGATTTCCATTTCGTGTGGAAAAGGTTTTGCCTGATTCAATTTTTACATTCCACAATTCCTTGTCAACCTGCATTTTACAATCCAAATATAAGCCAGAACTCCCATTTTCCGGCCATAATGCAGTTTTAATCATGCGTGCAGTAGATGTTTTCCCGGAAGCATTGGGTCCGGAAATAATATTGATGTGCTCGGATAGTTGACTGAAAGGTGGAAGTCCGTTCGGAAAACCGGGCATTTTATCAATTTGAAGCGATTTTATAATGAGGTGCTTTTTTTCCATAGCCATTATTCATTTTCTTGTTGAGCAAGGAGTTCTGTCAATAAATATCTGCATTCTTGCAAAATATAGCGGTCTGCTTCATCCGCTTTTGTGGTATCAAAATGATTCAATTCACGAAACGTATTGTGTTTCGATAGGGCATTTTGTTTTTCATGCCAGCTTTGTCGCAGTTTATTAATAAACGGATTCTCATCCCCATTTTGAAGGCAAATAATGCTATCGGCAAGCTTACCGGCCGGAGAGGATTCTTTGGCCAAGTTTTCGAGTGCGGTGAGTGCAGGATTAACGGAGATTTCATATTTTCTGATCAAAATCTGAGTGTTTGGATATTCCGGTATCCTATGTCGAATATCAGTTAATTCTTGTGCCCAATTCGCAATTTCCACGGGATTATCATGTTCACCACTCAGTTGCAAATCGTAAATCAAAAACTGCAAGTTATTTGAATCATCGATAAGCTTTGGAGATGTTTCTTCAAGCACATTCAATACGAGAGAACGAAATTCATCCTGATTAAGCTCCGGTTTAATGCTTATTTTGATGTTTTCATATCGTACGGCTGAAAACGGGTAGCTTTCATAATTAATTTGACCGGAATCATCAATTATTACTAAAGATGCACCATGTATTCCTTGCTCGCCGGCATTCATTGCAAGTGGTGAACCCGGATAAAAAATCAGCGGATTGGACTTTTTCAGCTGAGATGCTTTGTGAATGTGTCCCAGTATCCATACATCGACGCCGCTACCGGATAGTGTGTCGGAATTCACCGGTGCATATTGACTTTCCGGGGTGTCGGCTTCACAATGCAACAAACCCACTGTAGGTATATTTTTAGAAATTTGTTGCGGATCAAAATCACGTAGCGGATCATGAATAGTGTATCTGCTGTTAAACGACCATCCGACAAATTGAATGTCTTGTCCGTTGATATTCAGTTGAATTGATTCCCATTTTGCATTTTTGCCGAGTAAAAAAAGCATTTTACTGCGACTATTTTTAATGACTTCATTTAAGACATCGAAATCATGATTTCCAGCAACCATAATGACATAAATTCCGGCTTGCTGAAGTTGTGTAATGGCATTTTGCAGCGGTGAAACTGCTTCCCAGTACCGATTGTAATTATCTACAATATCCCCCGAAAGGGTGAGCACATCAACAGCGTTATCCATTGCAAACCGGACAATTTCATCCAGAGTTTCTGCAGCCGATGGAGGATTTGAAATGTTTGGTACCGATGCCGTTCGACCCAAATGCAAATCAGCGATAGCAAGTATTTTGACAGACATATTTTTTTGCATTAAATATCAGACCAATTTACAAAAAGCTTCTGTATTTTCAAAGTCGTTAGTGTATGTGCTGATGATTTGGTTGAATAAAAAAACGCAGTCCGTTTTTCACAAGCTGCGTTTTGGAGTGTGTTAATAATTTTGATTTATTTGATTTCAACATCCATAACTCGTTTTCTTTTAAAAAAAACTGAATAAGCGATTTTACAATCTGTCTGACAGGTAAAACCCGGGGAATTGAGGAAAACCAATTGTGGATTAATTAATCGAAATCGTTCAGAAAGCAATAAACTAAAAATGCGAAGTAATTTGTTAAAACCCTCAGAGAAACAACCATACTAGAATGAATCAGTTGGACAAAGTCATGAGTAAACGTACATGAGCCATTCAAAGCAAGCTGAAATATGTGGAAGAGTTGAGCGACAATGATGATCAAAAAATACTACCTGACATTTCAAACAATGAGTTTTATCCGGAAGATGATTAAACCCAAAGCATCTGATATTTTAAGTTTTATCACTGATAATTAGAATGATCGAAAAGATTTATTAACTTATTTGCTTATATTGAACCATATATGTGGTTTATTGAAAAAAGTACTGATACCATTGAAAAATATTGCAATCGAACAATTTAGATGGTACTTTCATCCACACTAAACTCAAAAAAATGAAACGATTTAGTATTTTTCTCATGCTTTTTTCACTCATTACAAGTGAATATCTTATAGCACAAAGCTATCCGATTGTGGATACTCGTCAAACAGAGTTTTATGATAACTCAAGCAACATTTCTGAACCACAAGCGTCAGATTTGTTCTATGGACAGGATGCGAATTACTCTGGCAATCTGCCATCATACATTGAAAATGGAGACGGAACCGTAACTGATAATGTTACAGGTTTAATGTGGTCACAAACAACTGACTTAAATGGTGATGGCACGATTAATGTTTATGACAAATTATCACAAGCAGAGGCGATTGCTGCAGCAGATACATTCAGCTTGGGAGGATACGATGATTGGAGATTACCTTCAATAAAAGAACAATACTCCCTGATACTATTTAATGGTACAGACCCGAGTGGCTACACAGGAAGTGCTGATGGAATAACTCCTTTTATTGATAATGAAATCTTTGGCTTTGGTTTTGGAGATGAGGACAATGGAGAACGTCTGATTGATGCACAATATGCAACAACTACGAATTATGTCAGCACTACCATGATGGGAGATGAAACCATGTTCGGTGTTAATTTTGCGGATGGTCGTATCAAAGGCTACCCAATAGGTCCAATGCCGGGTGAAACAGAAGACAAACAATTTTATGTAATGTTTGTCCGTGGGAATCCGGAATATGGTATCAATGATTTTGTTGACAACGGAGAAGGAACCATTATTGACAATGCAACCGGACTCATGTGGATGCAAGACGATAGCGGAGAAGGGATGGAGTGGGAAACTGCCCTAAGTTATGCTGAAGACTATGTTTATGCTGGTTATGCTGATTGGAGATTACCCAATGCAAAAGAATTGCAAAGTATTCTTGATTATAGCCGTTCTCCGGCAACAAGCTCCTCTGCAGCAATTGATCCAATATTCAACACAAGTCAGATAATAGATGAAGGCGATGAAACAAATTATCCTTTTTATTGGACAGGGACAACACATGCAAACATGTCCCTCCAGCCTGGAGGTGCTGCTGCATATGTATGTTTTGGTGAAGCTTTAGGTTTTATGGAAATGCCTCCGGAATCAGGAACTTACAATCTGCTTGATGTCCATGGTGCAGGATCTCAACGTTCAGATCCCAAAACCGGCGACCCGGCTGATTATCCTAATGGGAATGGCCCTCAAGGAGATGTTATCCGTATTTTCAATTATGTTAGACTTGTTCGAGATGTATTAACAAATATTGAAAGCAGTTCAACTCAATCCATGCAAATAATTTTATATCCCAATCCGGCAAATGAAAATCTGAACATTCAAGGACATTCATTGATAACAAAAATTGAAATAATAAATCAGTTGGGACAAATCATCTTATCGATGGACAATAGTAGTTCAAGTTTGCAAATTGACATTTCACAACTGGATAAAGGAATGTATTACATCAAATCATACTCAGATAATAATATTTCTATTGATAATTTTGTAAAACAATAATGATGAGAAAATCAATAATATTACTCGTGGCACTGTTCTTTTTTGTCAAACTAACAGGGCAAGCTCAAAGTTTCTATGACATTGAAACCATTCAAACCATTGAAATTATTTTTGATGAGTCCGATTGGGATGGTCTCTTGGATAATCTGGCATCTGCAGGTGAAGAAAGACTGCTTGGCAGTGTATCCATAAACGGACAGGTCTTTGATAGTGTTGGCGTAAGATACAAAGGAAACTCGAGTTACAATTCCAGCAATGCAAAAAATCCGTTTAACATTAAACTGGATTATGTGATTGATCAAAAGTATGAAGATTTTGGAACCATAAAACTAAGCAATGGATACAAAGACCCAAGTTTTGTGCGCGAAGTATTAGGATATGAAATTGCAAGAAATTATATGCCTGCTCCATTATCCAACTACGCCAAGGTATATGTTAATGGTGAATACATTGGCTTGTACACCTCAAATCAGGATGTGGACAAGTATTTCATGCGAACACATTTTATTGACGATGAAAATGGAAGGTTTAAAGGAGAGATCAACGAATCCAAAGGGCCTACAGGAGGTGTCTGGCAATATCTAGGCGCAGATTCTACCGATTATGCAACTAAATTTGTCATTGAAAGCGATAGCGGATGGCCGGATTTCATTGATTTTCTTTACATATTGAATTATGACAATACTGAAGTTTATCAGAAACTGAATATTGATAGACATTTATGGTTTTTAGCCTTTTCTAATTTATTGGTCAACCTTGACGGACCAATAAATAATCCACAAAATCATTATCTTTTTCAAGACATGTCATACAGGTTTAATCCGATACCTTGGGATTTGAATGAATGTTTTGGCGTATTTTCCATGGTACAGACAGCTACAGAACCTATGTCTCCTCAAGATCTTGAGGAGCTTGATCCTTACTTGAATATTGATGAAGCTGATTTTCCTGTGGTTTCAAAAATCTTATCCATTGACAAATATAAAAAGATGTATGTTGCTCACATGAAAACCATTATTGAAGAAAACTTCAGTAATGGCTGGTATGAAAGCAAAGCATTTGAATTACAGGATATTATTTCAACTGATTATCAAAACGACAACAACACATTCTATACGTATAGTGAGATGGCAGATAATGTCAATAATTCGATTGGAAATATGGGACCACCACCTAATCAAATGGTGCCAGGAATTACGGAACTAATGGATTCTCGCATTGAATATCTAATGGGATTGGCTGACTTCTCCTCTCAGGCGCCTAATATTCAGAATTCAGTAATCTCACCGGAAAACCCATCGACAGGAGAAAGCGTCAATTTTACAGCAGAATTTGCGTATGCAGATGAAGCATATTTAGCCTATCGTTATGATGATTATTCTATGTTTATAAAACTTGAAATGTTTGATGATGGAGCGCATAATGACGGTGCATCGGGAGATGGAGTATATGGCGTTACCCTCAATCCCGAAGCTATGTTAATAAATTACTATTTTTATGCAGAAAACACTGATGCTGCCGCATTTTTACCGGTAAGAGCTGAATATGAATTTTTCACACTGGAAATTTTAGGCGATATTGTTATCAATGAATTTATGGCATCAAACCAGATTACCGCTACTGACCAAGACGGTGAAGATGATGACTGGATTGAGCTATATAACAGCAGTGATGAAGAAATAGATATTTCCGGTTATTATTTATCCGATAAATCCAACCAAATCGATAAATGGGAATTTCCTGATATAAGCATATCAGCAGGTGGGTATTTAATCGTTTGGGCAGATGGAGACACACTACAATCGGGACTTCATGCAAATTTTAAACTTTCTGCAGGTGGTGAATCTGTCGTTCTGTCCGCTCCTGACAAATCAATTATTAATCTCTGCACATACGCATCACAGGAAACTGATATCAGCTACGGAAGATACCCAAATGGAACAGGTGAGTTTTGTAGTATGACACCAACATTCTCAGCTGAAAACATGTTAAGTTCTGACATCCCAGAAATAAATACTGACTTGTCTGTTCAGTTATATCCTAACCCAGCTAGGGATTATATTGATTTAGTATTTGGAGAAACACCAAATAATCCGATAGAAATTCGTATTTTTAGCATCGTGGGAAGCTTAGTTTATCAATCAGAAGTGAATGATCAACAGGCACGTATTTCTCTCAACGGATTAAAATCAGGGATGTATGTAGTTTACGCCAAATCAGGAGATTTACAATATCGCACAAAATTTATTAAAGAGTAAATTTCATGGCAAGAGACAGGAATATCAAGCTATTTGAGCATCTTATTTACATGGTGCTTTGGATACTGGTATTTCTGTTTCCTTTGGTTATTAGCTTATCTGGAAATAATAAGGACTTCGTTCGATTTTTTCACGATAGCACAAGAGTACTGCCATACTTCATTCTTTTCCTAATTCATAATGCATTTGTATTTAAACTATTTGTTAAGAAGAAATATTGGGAATATTTTTTCTTAACATTAATATTGATAGTGCTTTTTGCATTGTTTTCAATGCTCATTGGCAAATACATGAATGAGCTATTTAGGCTGTCTCCCAAGCCACCTCCAAGACCGGGTCATATTCCTTTCAACCAAAATATTCAATACATTTCAAGACTTGCAAGTAATGCTTTATTTGGTCTTTTGGTGGTCGGTTTAAACAATGCCATTAAGATTTTTATCCAATGGATTAAGCGAGAAAGAGAGTACGAGAAAATGCAAATAGAAAATGCTGAGAGTAAATTATCTATGTTAAGGCAGCAGATTTCGCCTCATTTTTTCATGAATACGCTTAATAATATTCACGCCTTGATTGACTATGATAAGGATCAGGCAAAAGATTCAGTCGTTAAGTTATCAAAGCTTATGCGAATTTTATTGTATGAGTCAGAAACCAGACATTATACTCTTGAAAAAGAGATCAGTTTCCTACATGACTATATTGAAATAATGAAGATTCGTATTCATGATAAGGTAGAAGTAATTTATAAATATCCTGATGAGATTCCCAGGCTTGAAATTTCACCACTTTTATTTATCAATTTTGTGGAAAATGCATTTAAATATGGAGTTATACCGGGAAAACAATCCAAAATTTTCATTGAATTTTCTTTGGAAAATAATTACCTTGTTTTTGTATCAGAAAACACATTTGAAAAAGTCCAAAGGGAATCGATGTCGGGAACAAAAATGGGAATGGCAAATGCATTGAAACGTTTGGATTTAATTTATCGTAATACTTATAAGATTAATCAGGATTCAACGGATAATATTTATAAACTTAAACTTAAAATTCCCATCGAATGAAATATACCTGCATAGCCATTGATGATGAGCCTTTTGCGTTAAAACAAATGTCTGATTACATCAGAAAAACTCCATTTTTAGCCCTTAATGCTGCTTGTTTCAGTGCAAATGAAGCAATGGAAATTCTTGCTGAAAATAAAGTGGATATTTTATTTGTTGACATTAATATGCCAGGTTTGAATGGGATGGATTTTGTCAAATCCTTATCGGGGAAATATCAGATTGTATTTACCACGGCTTATTCCGAATATGCCGTAGAAAGTTATAAAGTTGAGGCTGTTGATTATCTCTTAAAACCAATTACTTATGCTGATTTTTTAAAATCCGCAAATAAAGTTAAATCAAAACTCGAAGACACTGCCAGAGAAAGTCAAAAAGAAACTACAGATCACTTTTTTGTCAAAGCAGATGGAAAACATGTGAGAATTGCTTTTGAGGAGATATGTCATATTGAAAGCTTAAGCGAATACGTTAAAATTCATTTGCTCAATGGTGAAAAAGTAATTACTTACATGCGATTAAAACATCTGGAAGCAGCTTTACCTTCAAGTCAATTTATGAGAATTCATCGATCATTTATTATCAACTTGAACAAAATAAAAGCAGTAGAAAGAGCTCGAATTTTAATGATAAATGAAAAATATGTTTCTGTTGGAGAACTGTATAAACCTATGTTTAAACAGTTTCTTGAAGAAAACTTTTTATAATAAAAAACGCAGCCCGTTTTGTGCAATGAGAAACGTGTCGAAAACAGGAGGTTAATCAAATTTGATTTTTAAATTACCAACTTTTGACATTTTACTAATGTTTTTTGCACACATTAATAATTCACCTGTTTTAGTCATTAATAAAGTGCCAGGTATTATATACACTTCTTCAAAACGATAGTGTGTAAACATCTTTTTAAACCTCTCTCCTTGTCTATCTACTTTACCAATTGCAATTATTCCTTTTTGTGTATATGGATCAAATGGATTTACTGTATGAACATTTTTATCGAAATCGATATTATTTTCAGCATCATTAAAAATTAAATATAAATCTCCGGAGTTACTCATAAAGCTATAATAATTGCCGTAAAATTTACTGGTTGATTGATATTTAGGCATTACTGTGAACCATTCTACTACACCATTATTAATACTTGCAGTAATTAATTCATCCGTTCTCCAAGTTTTCATATCAGGAGTGTTTATCCCCGCAGGCTGCTTTCCATAGTTTTCTTTTTGACCAATAAATACAAATGAGCCGTCGTTTCTGGGAATTAATTCTTTTGATCTAAAGTAAGGCATCTCAACGTTCTTACCATTTTGCTTGCGAACTATTGTTTTTTCTATTTGGGCATCCCACATCCCTTTAGTAATGATGTCCATGTCAATTTCATATATTTCTTCAGCAGCACTTATGGTCATATTGTCATCCAATACCAAAGTAAAAACCCCCATAATACTATTATAGAATCCATGAACAAACTGACTGTAATATTTATTTTCATAATATTTATCGGTAGATAAATAGTTTTTAGGTCCTTCATGAGAATAAAATCCTGCACAAGTCAATTTGTTTTCACTATAACCAAGTTGTAAATCCTCTATAAATACTCCTTTATTATTAACGACATATTCTTTAATTTCAAGTTCATTTATTTTGAATAAAATAAAAGTATAGTTAGCATCTCCATTATATTTTTCTGAAATAGACTCATCCTTTGTAATTGCCGAAAGAAAAACATCACCATTATTATTAACAATAAAATTTCTAACAGAAAAATTAATAACTTCTTCAAGCTTTATATAAGTATCCACATTCCATAATTTATTAAGCTCTATATCATATAAAGATGCATAAATTCGGTATCCATGTTCAGCGGAAAACCCAAGATTTGCAAAAACGAGAAATTTACTGCTGTCAGGAGACATCATGAATTCAAAATCCTTTATGGATTGTGTTTTCTCCTCTTCATTAATTGTATACTCATCAATACGTTTTATGTCTCCTGCTAAATCTAAGGAGTTTTCATCAATGCTTTCGGCAAATAAACTTACCTTATCATTATCCTTTAAAATTGAAAAAAGCATCATTTTACCATTAAGGAAGTAAGCATCTAATGCTGTTAATTCTTTTTTCTGGTATTTTGGCTTAATCTTGTTTGTCTGCTTTTTCTGAAAACCACCTCTATCATACTTTTCTACAATCAAGGGTTCGTGCCAGACATAGATACTATTAAAGATAGGATATTTGGATTTTAAGACAAAAAAACTATTTTCATTATAACCTAAAATGCGTTCAGCAGTAATTGACTTTTTTTTATCTTTTATTAATTCTCCCCACTGAACCTCAGTTTCAATTCCCTGAGCTAAGAAAATTTTGCTAATAAGTAGAAAAAAGATCAATAAATAATAATGGTTTTGGTTTTTCATCTTAAATAAAGTTTAAAATTAGTATTTGACGATTAATCACATCAAACATACTATATAAATGTTAATTAAACAATTTATTTAGTTTTTTTTCTTTAAGATACTGTATAAGTACAAAAAAAACGCAGCCCGTTTTTCACAAGCTGCGTTTTAGAGTGTATTAATTAACAAAATCTATTTAGTGTCTGTCCATACAATCGGACATTCTGTACAGACATTATTTGATTTCTACATCCATCATCATACGAGCATAAACGCCTTGTTCCATTTCAATGAAATCTTGAATTTGCTGATAAGCTGTCGTATTAAAACCTGGAATTTGACTTAATAATTCCATGCGGGTTTGCATGCTGAAATCTTCCAGCAGCGTTTCCATAAAGTCTTTTGCTTTTGGCATTTCAACTAAAGAATAATCGTCAAGTTCAGCAAGTTCCGCTGCTTTTGTTGTGGCTTCTTCCAAGCCGCCAAAACCATCAATCAATCCATTAGCTAATGCATTTTCACCAGTCCAGACACGTCCCTGGCCAATTTCATCAACTTCTGCTTTTGTCATTCCTCGACCATCAGCTACTCGTGTGATAAAAACATCGTAAAATCCTTCTACCATGCCTTGCATATAAGCGCGCTCTTCTTCAGAAAATTGTCTTGCAATATTTCCCATGTCGGCATATTCGTTGGTGTTTACAACTTCAACATTAATTCCGATTTTTTCCTGAATTAACTCTTCGCCTGAAAACATGAGACCGAACACTCCGATAGAACCGGTAATTGTGTTGGGATGTGCGTAAATGTAATCAGCAGCGCAGGCAATATAATATCCACCGGATGCGGCAAGATTTCCCATACTCACAACGACAGGCTTCTCTTTTTTCGCTAATACAATTTCTCTCCACATAATTTCAGATGCCTGACCACTGCCTCCGGGTGAGTTCACACGAATTACGATAGCTTTAACATCCTCATCAAGGCGAGCTTTACGGATGGCTTTGGCAAAACGGTCTCCACCAATTTTTGAGTCATCACCATTACCCATCACAATATTTCCTTCAGCAAAAACTACAGCAATTTTATCTTTACCAGTATTTTTTATTTTGAGCGTTTTGAAATGTGTATTGTATTTCGCCATGCTCATGAAATTGATATCTTCTTCTGCATCATTTCCGATTTTCTCGTTGATCATGGACAGAATTTCATCTTTATATTTCAATCCGTCAATCAGTCCATAGTCAACTGCAGCTTGGGCTGAGTTTAAACTGAGATTGTCAGCAAGTCCATTCAATTCTTCAACGCTAATGTCACGTGTTTCAGCAATTCGTGTAAGCATATGATCCCACATGCTATTTAAATAAGTTAAGGTTTGCAAACGGTTAGCTTCGCTCATTTCATCAATCAGAAAAGGCTCAACAGCCGATTTGAATTTCCCGTGACGGAAAACCTGCGGCTCAACACCGATTTTTTCAAGTGCATTTTTGTAATACATCACTTGAGCGGAAAGTCCTCTGAAATCCATCCAGGCTTGCGGATCCATATAAATTTCATCAGCAGCTGTGGCAATGTAGTAGCCTTTTTGCGTCATGTTGGTTGCATAAGCAATTACCCATTTACCGCTGTTTTCCCGAAAATCAATAATCGCATTTCGTAGTTCTTCAGCTGTTGCCATTCCGCATGTTACAATGCTGATGTCCAAATAAATACCCTCTATACTTTCATCCTCTTTAGCACGTTCAATATTTCTGAGCATGTCATTTAATCCGGTGATCTTTTTCATGTCATATGGGTCAAAATTAAATGACTCAAAGGGATTTTGTGGTGTTCTATCCGGAATCGCAAGGCTTAAGTCCAATCTAAGGACAGATTCTTTTTCAATTTCGACTTTTTCGGCTTCCCCGAATTTTGAAATTAGTGAGCCGACTGCTCCCATAAATAATAAAATTGACACGATCGAGGCCAAAATAAATCCGACCATTGATGCTGCCATAATTTTCCAAAAACTTGTTTTCATTGTATTGTGGTTTTTTAGTAAAACATTTATTTATAAATCACGATTAAAATTTTTCGTCATATTTTGTCCAGAGAAAATCTCCGAGCTGTATTGCTTCATCTACAACCCGATTTCCCCATGTCATGGTATAATCTGTTAATGCTTCGATGCGTTTTTTGCTTGATTTTTGATTCATTACGGCTTTTTCAAACTGCGTTTGATTTCTGAACAATTCGGTTTGCATAGGTGTCCAAACTGCATCCACATCTTTACTCATATCACCCCAGCGTTGTGCGGTTAATGTTCCCAAACGGTTAAATGCCCACCATGCTGATTTCATGGTGTAACCATTCGGTCTGCCGGGAGTTTTGTATGACTCAGGTAAATCTGTAACACTGCAATAAACCGGAATATAAATGGAAGTTGCAATATTATCTTGCGCAAGCCACAAAACACCGCCAATTTCATCAGGCAGCCAATCGCGACTTTGCGTAATGGTTCCGTACATGGTGTACCAACGGGCAATCGTGCGTTCGCCGAGAAAACGGATGTTTCCTTCATCATCGGTGTGATACCATTCTCCGCTGACCGGTAAAATTTCTAATTCATCGTATGGTAAAAATGGATTGGCAAGCGGGGAAATGATTTGTTTGCCATTTTCATCGGCAGTTGTGATGTTTCGACGCATGTCATAAGGTGTTCCCTGATAATAATCTTTAAACACATTAACCATATTCTGCAAACTCACTTTTTCATCCGGTTTAACCGAAAACGGATAATTTTCAGAAGTCGGTGAAAGTTTCAAAGAAGGTGCGAGTAAATCAAACACTCTCCATTCACGACGACGTGATGCAATAGATTGTCGCGATTTTGGAGCATAAGCATAGGCAAAACTAAAAGGCGCTTTGTCAGGATTCCACCAAGCACTGTCTTGTGCCATAGTGAAAATGTTTTCAGATGCCATGAAAAAATCCGGATTGTCTAAATCGATTTCACGAATTGTACTCGCATTTGCATTGACAGAAATATGATCATCGGGAACACGCTGAGCAACCCAAATTGCGCCGACATTTCCTTTTCCCGGACCAACAATTTCTAGATGCCAAACTTCTTTAGGATCTGCAATGGTGAGACATTCGCCAGCATCATTCCAACCATATTTCATCAGTAATTCATCGGCCATTTGAATGGCTTCCCGCGCAGTACTTGTCCGTTGCAGCATGAGTTTACAAAGCCGCTGACAATCAATTAATCCTTCATCAGATTGAAGACTAGCACGACCACCAAAAGTTGATTCTCCAATGGCGAGCTGTTTTGTATTCATGCTGGGATAAGCTGTATTGATGTATCCGTGAGTTTCTTTGACTTGTGGAATTTCTCCTATCGGGATATGTGCGTAAGTGGGCATGGCAAAACTATCAGAGGCAACCCGCTTATACATTTCCACGGTTTCGCCGGGTTTCTGTTTTCCGCCGGATTGAATATCCATCCATGAGCGAGTTCTGTGACTATCGTCGGTGTGACTTGTCATTACTGAACCATCAGTGCTTGCAAGCTTTCCGACTGTGATGCTGGTGCAACCTTCCGGAACATCGCCCTCCCAATCTGATTTGTCAACTTGTGCAAAAAGTAAAATTGTCCCCGAAAGGGAAATAATGAGACTTGTCAGGAGAAATTTTCGCATTTATCTGTACTTTTGTTTTGAAAGTTAAATATATGCAATCATTTTGAAACATACCTAATAAATGATTTATTTAAATAGAATTTAACACATGAAACAAGCAAAATTAATAAAAGCTGAAGCTTTCTCACAAAAAGAAGAGGTTCGTTCATTTGAAGTCAACAGCGAGAAAAATATGAATATTGCAGGAATTGCCAGGAAATTTCAGGAAATGGCATGGGAGCATTCTTCACGTTTAAAATACGGATATAAAGATTTGAAAAAGCGCAACTTGCATTGGGTTTTAACGCGCACTGAGATTAAAATTCAACGGATACCGGTTTGGACAGAATTGATCACTTTAAGTACCTGGCCTAGCGGATTAGATCGTTTGTTTTTCGTACGTGATTTTGAATATCGAAATAAGCAGGGTGATTTATGTGTTTCCGGATCATCAGATTGGATGATTGTGAATGATAAGTTGCGACCGCAAATTCCGGCTCATGTTATTGAACAAATTCCGATTAATGATGAAAGTGCATTGGGTAAATATCCTGAAAAATTACAATTTAAAGACAAAATGCAATCCGTTTTTAGTGTAACAATACGCCTTTCAGATTTAGATCCGAATTATCATACCAATAATATTCGCTATTACCAATGGACATGTGATTGCCTGTCAGAAATGGGGATATCTGATAACGATATTGTTCGTGTTGAGATGAATTTTTTGTATGAATGCCGCAAAGGGGATGTTTTGGAGATGTTTTATGCAAAAGATGATGCTGCACATTGGGTAAAAGGCAAACGAAATGGTGAGCAAGATGTGTTTTTGTGTAGGATTGAAGCGGAAAAACGATAGTCATTCGATGGAAAAGAATATCGAACCGCAGAACACCGAATATCGAGTGTTGAAGGGGAAAATTGGAAATCTGAGTGTGATGAGGCGATAGGGCGATTAGGCGATAGGGCGATGAATTTCTTCTCAAAGTTTCGCTAAGCGATGACATGTGCGAAGGAAAGCCGAAGCCTTGAGTTAAGAAATTTCGAAGAATGAGAAAGCAATTGTCATTCGGTTGGAAAAGAATGTCGAATTGTTAAATTTTGAAATAAAAAAACCTCCAAAGCGATGCTCGGAGGTTTTATATTAAAGATTTTGTTTTTTTATTCAATAATATCAAGTTCGTCAATGATGTTGGTTGCACCACCGAATTTTTCAATAACCCAAAGCACATAACGTGAATCTACATTGATTGTACGCTGTAATTCGGGATTATAAATCAGGTTACTGCATAGCCATTCCCAGTTTCCGTCAAAAGCAAGACCAACCAGATGCCCTTCGCCATTGAGAATCGGGCTTCCGGAGTTTCCGCCGGTAATATCATTATTACTAAGAAAGCAAACAGGAACAGATCCGGTTTCGTCAGCATAACGACCGAAGTCTTTCTTTTCAATTAGGTCAATGAGTTTGGGATCCAAATCAAATTCATCATCTCCGGGAATGTACTTTTCAAGAATTCCTTCAACATAAGTGAATTCATGATAATGAACAGCGTCACGCGGATCATAATCCTTTACGGTACCGTAGGTTAAACGCAAAGTAGAATTTGCATCTGGGTAGAATGCTTCATTTGGTTGAAATTCACGCAATCCGGCAATGAATTGACGCTCGTTGAGTGAAATTTTATCCATGATACCGAGATATTCCATCTGGCTTCCCATTAAATCGCTGATTAGCGCATCCCATAAGATAACAAATGGATCTTTCGCCAATTGTTTTGCTTTTGGTTTTTCTAAAAATTCATTCATGCGTTCTTCCGAAGTAAAAATAGATTCTTCATAGGCTTCTTCGACAAATTCATCAATGGATTCCTCAAGCGTTTCAGCTTTATATTCTTTGGGTAAAATTTCTGAAAAAAATGCAATTTGATTTTCAGGTGCAATATCCATAGCATAGGTTTTCAGCATGGTGCGCATGATTTCTTCATCAATCTGGGGATAGTAGCCTTCAAAATTCGAGGGCATGGTTTTTTTCAATCGTTCTATACTTTTGCTGACATCATCTTTATTTTCAAGTTGTTTTTGTAAACCTTTAAATTGCTGCGCCAACGTAATATGATCACTTGCCTGAATGAGCCCGATTGATGCATAAATCATAGACTCAGTAATGGGACCGAATTTTGTGTATGATTCCTCTAAATTGACGAGTACATCACCATATTTTTTCTGGTTTATTTCTTCGCTTTCAACCCATGTAGTAAATTCATTTTGCAAGGCTTCACGACGTTGAATGGCATCGGTATTTCTGAGGTTTTCAGCTTCTCCTTTAAACATTTTGTGTCCGTTAGCAAGACCTGCATAAGTATCAGCAAGGTCAAGGCGGATTGCATCATCTTTATCCATAAAGGATTTCATGACTTTCAATTTTTCACCAAGCAAGCGAACAATGATGGGGTCGAAATAATTCATTTTATATTCCATTCCCCAAGAGCTTAAATAACGCTCGGTTTGTCCGGGATATCCCATAATCATGGTAAAATCGCCTTCTTCAATTCCTTTGATTGAAATTGGTAAATGATGTAGCGGTTTGTAAGGAATGTTATCTTCCTGATATTCATCAGTCGGGAGTCCGTCGGGAGACATATACACACGGAAAATTGAGAAATCTCCGGTGTGACGTGGCCACATCCAGTTATCGGTATCACCACCATATTTTCCAATGCTGGAAGGAGGAGCACCAACGAAACGAACATCGCCAAACACTTCATGAACAAAGAGATAATACTCGCCACCTTGGTACATTTCTTTTACTTTTGCTTTGTAGTGAGTATCTTCTTTCGCATTTTTCTCAATTTCAGCGATACGCTCAGCTACTTGTTTATCTCTTTCACTTTCTGGCGTTTCAAAGGTAATGCCTTCAAGCACTTTTTCTGTCACATTTTCAATGCGTACAACACGTGAAACTGAAACTCCGGGGACAGCAATTTCTTCGTCCAATGATTTAGCCCAAAATCCGTCATCAAGATAATTGCTTTCGGTTGATGAAAGGTTGGCAATAGCTTCATATCCACAATGGTGATTGGTGAATAACAAGCCTTTTTGTGATACAATTTCACCGGTACAGAAACCTGAACCACCTTCACCGATAAGTTGGAAAATTGCATCTTTTAACGATGAATTATTGATGCTATAAATTTCTTCGGGAGTCAATTTGAGCCCAAGTTTTTGCATATCAGTGTAATTCATTTTACTGATATGCCCGGGAATCCACATTCCTTCATCTGCTTTAGCAAGTGAGACAATAGCAAATAGAAATGCTAAAATTAAAATTAATTGTTTTTTCATATTTTTAAGTTTTTGTATGTTAACAAGTCGCTGCAAGTTAATACAAAAGCGATATATTACAAACGTGTGGGTGTTAATATGTTCTTAAGAAAAACTTTTTATATCCAAAATGAATATGTGTAAATATATAAAAATCAGCGCATTAGGCTGTGTTTGCTTGGTTTGGGGAAATATGTATTAATTCGTAAAAAACAATGTTTTTGTACCGTCAATAGTTTTGTCACAATCTTTGATTGCTTCGCCTCAAAGATATGCGCCAAAACAATATTATACCAATTGTGTTTCAAAATGATTGATAAAGAAATTTTGAAACTACAATGGTTAATGCCGATATTACAGCAAAACAAGCATACAGAACGCAGTGATAGTATGCGCCATTTTGATGTTTAATCGGTATTACATAA
>JAQIBY010000181.1 GCA_027858835.1 Bacteroidales bacterium
CTTTCTTTCATCGGAAAGAAAGCGCAGTAAAAATGATTTACCATTGGTGAAAACGGTAAATATTATTTTAAACAAGTGCCAAAATAATTTGGGTGACCCAATGTCGAAAACAGGAAAAACTCCGCCAAAAGGCATTGTGTTTTAGTTAATATACTCAAAAAACTAAAACTACGATTAAACCGACGATGATATAAAAACAAATTAAAGAGATTTCACTTTTACAGATTTCTCAGTCGTTTCGCTACCGCTACACTCCATCGAAATGACATTTTTTTTAAGTGCGAGGGAGGAAAAGCGGGCGATGATACAGTTAAAAATCAAAACACCGTCATCGCCCGCTTTTCCCAAACCACACTGCAATTCTGTCTTTTCGAACCCTGACATAGGAGTGGGTGAGAAATCTCTTTTTACTTTTGACTTTCTTCAAGCCCTAAAGAAAAAAGTAAAATGCAAATTAGCAATGACTGCCAATACAATCCTATAAGAAATAGCGATTGTTATTTTCGATAAAAACATTAGGGCATAGTGTACGCCAAATATTTTGCGTTTTTTATAGAGACTACTATCGATTAAAAAGAATCCCAAACCTTACAAGCGGAAGAAAAAACTCGTGATTTTTTGCATGGAATGCTGAAATAAGTTCTGTTTGCAGGAGAAAGGAGATTTTTTCGGAGAGAAAATATTCAAAACCGATTGCCGGGGCAAGTATCCAAATTGTATTTTCCTGGTAGCTTGCCCCGATTAGCTGATTGCCGATTTGTGAAGGAATATGCAATTGTGTCATTTTCCCCATTCCGGCAAAGCCTTGTAAGGAGATTCTGTATTTTTCACTTTTATGATACCATCCGCCGAGCAATCCGCCGTAACCAATATCGATATATGGGAACTCAGATTCGGGAGTGCTGTAATTCCGACGAATATTTCCTCCACTGCTTCCGATATAGAAATGCTCCGTTATATGAAATTTCAAGACACCTCCAAGCCCATTCGACAGTCCGTTTACTTGAGTATCTTGCTGCCAATAGTATCCCGACTGCAAAAACATTCCTCCTGTAAATGAAATTGGCTTTTTGGATTCCTGCGCCAATAATCCGAAGCTGATAATCAACAATCCGAACAAAAAGAAAAGCCTTCGACTCATGCTTAATTGAATTTCATATTTTCGCCGTTATCCACTTTTACTTTCACTGCTCGATTGCCTTTAAATTTAGCTTCATACATGACCTCACCGCGATGGGTATAATATACAACTTTGCCTTCTTTCATTCCATTTTTATAGGTCATTTCGGATTTAAGTTTTCCGTGATCGTACCAGGTTTTCCATTTTCCATGTGGCTCACCTTTATCATTATATTCCTCCTGTCGCACAAGATCACCATTTTGGTTATAATTTTTCCAAATTCCGACTTTTTGTCCGCGATCGTATTCCCCTTCGTTAAGCAATTTCCCTTTCATTGAAAAATTTCTGAAGCTCCCATGTAAAACAGGCTTTTTATCGTAATCGAAATCTTCAACAAACTCACTTGATTCAATTTCTACGAGCAAATAATTTTCCACAAGCTGCTTCTCCCCATTTATATAGTAAGTTGTGGACTTTCCGGATTTCAATCCATCCTCATAATTCACTTCACTGCGTTTATATCCGTTATCAAACCAACTTGTCCAGGTTCCCTGCATAATACCGTTGGTGTAATACCCCTGCAAGCTTTTATTTCCATTTTCATGATATTCTGTCCACTCACCGATTTCCACATCATAATCGTATTCTCCATCGCGATACAATTGTCCGTTTTCATAAAAAACTTGATATTTTTCGTGACGCAAATCATCCTTGAAATTCACTTTTTTCCAAACCTGACCATTGTCGTACCAATAAGTCCACAAACCGGTCATTTTATCATTTTCAAAATGCCCCTCATTCCCTTTTACACCACTGGAGCGATAATATGTCCATAAGCCGTGCTGCAGGTCACTCTTAAACTGCCCTTCAATATCAACCTCTCCATCAGCCTGATACCACACTGCATCACCGGACAATTTATCGTTTTGATAATGCAAAATGGATTCAAGCTGTTCGTTCGGAAAATAACGTTTTTGCTCCCCATGACGAACACCCAACTTATAATTTGAAATGGTTCGCAATTCTCCCGTCCGATAATAAAAACGCCATTCACCATGTTTTTCGCCGTTTTTCAATACGCCTTCCATGGCGAGCTGTCCGTTTTGAAACCACAATTTATTATCTCCATTTTCATAATTTAAAATGGATTTTTTTGCTCCGTCGGGGAAATATTCTGTCCAGGTGCCGACACGTTCACCGTTTTGAGAGTTCCCCGATGAGGCAATATTCCCGCTTTCAAAATAGTATTCCCACTGTCCTGTTTCCAATCCTTGTTTTAATTTTCCTTTTCGGCGCAATTTTCCATTATCGAAATACTCCTCGAATTCACCATTGCCGTCTTTCACAATTTGCTTACCCGCTTTTGTCCAGGTTTCAAGGATTTTCCGTTTCTCACCGGCCAAATCCATTTTCATATGCAAGGCGCCATCCGAATAATAATATTCCCAAATACTATCTTTCTCATTTTCGGTGAAATTTCCACGCACCATCAGGTTTCCGTTTTCATAAAACTCAAGATACTCGCCCATCTGAATTCCATCGCGGAAATTCCCTTCATTTTTTCGTTTTCCGTTTTGATAATAATAAATCAGTTTTCCGTTAACAACGCCTTCTTTATAATCAATTTTCTGAATGAGATTTCCCTGTTTGTCATAATATTTCCATGGACCAAACTCCAGTCCCATTTTCAAATATCCTTCACTTTCGGTTTTTCCGTTTGAATATTCATAAGTTTTCGGGACAAGATCTTGAGCCATGATTGGAAAGCTCAACAAAACCGGTAAGACTAAAACCAGAATTCGCTTAATCATTGATTTTCTTTTATTCATAATACATTGTTTTATGATACGCTGAATTGTCACAAAGTTATGGATTTTTCCATGAAATGATTGGTTTTACAAAAGAGCTTATCAAAAAGGGAAACGATTTTTTGCTAACTATATTTCAATGAGTTAAGGGTTTTTTATTCACAATTTACTGATTTTGCATTTCAGATTTCTTGAAACTTTTGTTCAGCCAGTGGGCTGACAAGCACAGTTTTTGAAAAAATCAAAAACTCCGCCAAAAGCCAAATGTTAATTTTATCTCATACGCCAGCCATAGAAAGTTTACTTAATCCGACAAAACTAAACCAGCACCTTAAGTGCGGATGGCAATATTTCAATTTCAAACGGGCCATCGGGAATGATTTCCCCATCCACTTCGGCAAGCAAATCTGGACCGTCCTGTACCGTAATACGGGTTGTTTTAAACGTATGAATGGAATTTACTTGCCCAATTTTCCCGTTGTACAATTTAAACACATGTTTTAGAATTTTTCGTACCGGCATATCATCATAAATAGTCACATCAAACATCCCGTCATTAATCTCGGCGTTTGGAGTTTGTCTCATTCCGCCACCGCTGTATCTGCCATTTCCTATGCTAATGCTGAATAACTTCCGTTCAATCACTTCATCGTTAATTTCCACTTTCATCGGAAGCGATTTATATGACAAGGCCGTACGTAGTAAATTAAATAAATAGGCAATAGCCATACGGTTTCCGCGCTCTTGCATTTCATTTGTGGCTTTCACAACCACTGCATCAAAACCAAATCCTGCAATATTTACAAAATAATGTATAGCTGGCTTTCCGTCAATGCTGTGTGTAAGTTTTCCGACATCCTGAAAATGCGCCTCTCCGGAAAACAAATACTCCAATGCTTTTTTGTATTTTTTAGGGATTCCGTAATAACGCGCCCAATCATTTCCTGTCCCAACAGGAATAATTCCGAGACTAATCTCTTCCGGTGGCACGATTTCCTGATGAAAAACTCCGTTAACCACCTCATTCACTGTACCGTCACCACCAACAACAATTAAACATTTATAACCAAGGCTTAATTCTTCTTCAACAATACTAATCGCATCGCCGGGGCCACTAGTAAGTACGGCTTTGTAATGAATATCTTTTTTTCTGATAAATCGCTCAATCCGCAGCCAGTCCTTCCCGGCCTTCCCTTTTGCGGCATTTGGATTAACGATAAACAGATAATGCTTCCTCATAAATGTTGTGATTCTGACAGATTTTAAGCACAATGTTACTGATTTTATTTTTCTTTTAATAGTTTTATCAAAAATTTAACGCAAAATAAAAGTCCGATGAAACAGATTAAAACAATTACAAGTTACTTAAAGGAAATAAACGAAGATCCGATTAAATCAGAGTTTATTGAATACGACCAAGCCGGAAATATTGTATTAAGCATCAAGTACGATGAAGAAGGAAACATTATCGAGAAATCAGAGTTCACTTACGATAATGACAATCGGAAATTAACGGAAAAACAATATCTGTCAGAAGATGAAATTGCCGAAGAGCACCGCTTCACATATGATGACAAAGGGGAATTGTCAGAAATCCACACAGACTATGCTGAAGGCTACTCCAGTACACGGAAAATCCAATACAATCCAAAAGAAAACGAACGCATCGAGCTGGAAATTGATGAAGATGACGAAATGGAAGAAAAACATGTTTTCAAATACCATGAAACTCATGGAAAGCTGACTGAACGGGCAGAATATGACGATCGGGAAAAACTTGTACAAAAAACGGTTTATACTTATGATGATAAAGGTCGTGTCATTGAACAATCGGAATATGAACGAAAAGGGAAAAAGCCAATTCAAACTCGTCAATATGCATACAATGACGAGAGTGATAAAATTGAACAACTGAATGTGCTTAATCACAAAGGGAAACTCATTAATCAATACCGCTTATTTTATGATGAACACGATCGAGTTACCCGTCAAATTTCCCCGACGAGCGGCAGCATTGAAATTGAGTATCCATCAGAAAAAGTGCAGATTGAGCGCAATATTGATGCATCAGGAAATGTACAAAATGAAACAAAAAGCCTTTTTGATGATGCAGGAAATCTCATCAAGGAAGAAGGATTAATGCTCAGCAAAACGCATGAAATCACGTATTACGAGGCAGAGTAAAGGATTTTTTGCTTTGTAAAAAGAGACAAAACTAAAATGCGATTATTGCGACATCCTTCATTTAGAATCATTACGAACTTAAAAATAAATTTATCAACAATCAGCCATAGACTTGCATTATCAACGACTTGCTGTTGATAAACAAGTGCTAAAACTGGATGCAATTTATCCGAAAATCTGTATTTTTGTGGAAATTAGCAGGTTTTAGCAATGAACGGTAACTACACAGAAGACAGTATTAAGACTTTAGAATGGCGAGAACACATTCGTAAGCGCCCCGGCATGTACATTGGAAAGCTGGGCGACGGGAGCTCTTACGATGATGGAATCTATATTCTTATCAAGGAGGTAATTGACAACTCCATTGATGAGTTTGCCATGGGTAACGGTAAAAAAATTGAAGTTGAACAAACAGAACACAGCATACGTATTCGTGACTATGGACGCGGTATCCCCTTGGGGAAATTAGTTGATGTAACATCAAAAATGAATACCGGAGCAAAATACGACTCCAAGGTTTTCAAAAAATCTGTCGGGCTTAACGGAGTCGGGATTAAAGCCGTAAATGCACTATCCTCACAATTTCGCATTTTTGCTTATCGCGAAGGCGAGAAAAAAGAAGTGCTTTTCGAGAAAGGCTATCTAAGAGATGAACAGGACATTGCTCCGACAAAAGAACGCAACGGAACCGAAGTAATATTCACACCTGACGAGGAAGTTTTTGGCGAATACGAATTCAATTTGGAGCATATCCATGAAATGCTTAGAAACTATGTGTTTCTGAATTCTGGACTTACGATTGAATTTAACGGAGAAAAATTCATCAGTCGTAATGGTTTACTGGATTTGCTGAATGACAAAATGCGTTCAGAAGGACTCTATCCCATTATTCACTTAAAAAACGGAGACATCGAAATTGCACTCACGCATTCGCAAGGATACGGAGAAGAGTATTATTCTTTTGTCAATGGACAATACACACCGCAAGGCGGAACACATTTAACCACCTTCAAGGAAAGCATCGTTAAAACTATCAAGGATTTTTTCGGAAAGAGTTTTGAAGCTTCAGATGTTCGCAACTCCATTTCAACAGCAATCAGCATAAGAATTGAAGAGCCGGTTTTTGAATCCCAAACTAAAACAAAATTAGGGTCAAAAGACATGGGCCCAAAAGGGCCGACAATCCGAACATACATTAACGATTTCATCAAAAGTCATCTTGACGATTATCTGCATAAAAATCCGGAAACGGCGGATCTCATGCTGAAGAAAATTCAAAGCAATGAGAAAGAACGAAAAGCCATTAGCGGGATAAAGAAAATCGCCAGAGACCGTGCAAAAAAGGTATCACTTCATAACAAAAAACTGCGTGACTGTCGTGCGCACTTGAATACCAATCATGAACGCCGCCTGGAAAGCTCTATTTTTATTACGGAGGGAGATTCTGCGAGCGGTTCAATTACAAAAGCACGTGATGTAAATACGCAAGCAGTTTTTAGTTTACGCGGAAAACCTCTGAACACGTACGGTTTGACAAAAAAAGTAGTGTATGAAAATGAGGAATTTAATCTGTTGCAAGCAGCATTGAATATTGAAGAAGGAATGGAACAATTGCGTTACCGTAATGTCATTATCGCAACAGATGCCGATGTTGACGGAATGCATATCCGCTTGCTGATTATTACATTTTTTCTGCAATTTTTTCCTGATTTGATTAAAAACGGGCATTTATTCATCTTGGAAACACCGCTTTTCCGTGTTCGGAATAAAAAACATACGCATTATTGCTATAGCGAAGAAGAACGCGACAAAGCCGCACAAAAACTGAAAGGAAAAGCAGAAGTTACACGTTTTAAAGGTTTGGGAGAGATTTCGCCGAATGAATTTAAATTTTTTATTTCTGAAGGTTTGAGACTTAATCAAGTCAAACTAACTAAACAAGATGAACTAAAACAGATGTTGGGTTTTTACATGGGAAAAAACACACCGGAACGTCAGGATTTCATTATTGAAAATCTAAGAAATTACGAAGAAATTATTGACTAAACATGGATACAGAAAACAAAGATATTCAAGGAAACGAACAAGACGCAAATCAGGAAACACATCCCGCCGGAAAGATTACCAAGCTTTCAGGAATGTATCAGGACTGGTTTTTGGATTATGCCTCTTATGTGATTTTGGAGCGTGCCGTTCCCCATGTTTATGATGGGTTAAAACCTGTTCAGCGACGAATTCTTCATTCCATGAAAATTTTGGATGACGGACGTTATAACAAAGTCGCGAATATTGTCGGTCACACCATGCAGTTTCACCCTCATGGTGATGCTTCAATCGGCGATGCGCTTGTACAACTTGGACAAAAGGAATTGCTTGTTGATCCACAGGGAAACTGGGGAAATACATTAACAGGCGACCGCTCAGCAGCACCTCGGTACATTGAAGCAAGGCTCACTCCATTTGCATTGGATGTTGTTTTCAATGCAAAAACCACGAATTGGAAACCTTCATATGACGGAAGAAATAAAGAACCTGTTACCCTTCCCATGAAGTTCCCACTACTGCTCACTCAAGGAGTAGAAGGAATTGCTGTTGGATTGGCATCAAAAGTGTTACCACATAATTTCAATGAAATTCTGGATGCCTGCATCAAACACTTAAAGAATGAAAAATTCGAGCTTCTACCTGACTTTATGACAGGTGGGATGGCTGATGTTTCAAAATATAACGACGGCTTGCGCGGAGGAAAAGTGCGGGTTAGAGCACGCATTGAGAAAATCTCAAATCGGGAATTGAAAATTACGGAAATCCCTTACGGAGAAACCACATCATCTTTAATTGATTCGGTTCTGTATGCTAATGACAGAGGAAAAATCAAAATCAAAAAGATTGATGACAATACCGCTCAGGATGTTGAAATCTTAATTAGTCTTCCCTCAGGAACCTCGTCGGATAAAACCATTGATGCACTTTACGCATTTACAAAATGTGAAGTGGGCATTTCGCCAAACACCTGTGTTATTGATGATGACAAACCTCGCTTCATGGGCGTTTCAGAGATTTTGGAACTTTCAGTGGCAAACACAACCCAACTGCTAAAACTGGAGCTACAAATTCGTCAACAAGAATTAGAAAACGAATTGCACATGGCAAGTCTGGAACGCTGGTTTATCGAAAATCGAATTTATAAAGACAATGCCTACGAAAGTGCAAAAACAACACAAACTGCATTAGAACATATTGCCAAACGAGCTGAAGAAATAAAAGATAAACTTTTAAGAGAAGTCACTGAAGACGATCTGCTCAAATTGCTTGAAATCCGCATGAAACGGATCATCCGCTACAATGCCGATAAAGCAGAAGAAGCAATGCTCAAATTAAACGATGAGCTGCTCGTGGTCAAAAAGAATATTGAAAATATTATTGAGTACACAATTAATCATTACAAACGACTTAAAAGCACTTACGGAAAAGGCAGAGAACGCCGCACAGAACTGCGGAGTTTTGATAATATCCAAGCACAGAAAGTTGTCATTGCGAATGAGAAACTCTATGCAAATTTCAAAGAAGGATTTATCGGCTACGGGCTGAAAAAAGAAGAATACATTTGTGATTGCTCGGACATTGATGAAATTATTGTTTTCCTAAAAGATGGAAGATACATTGTCACCAAAGTTTCTGAAAAAACCTTTATCGGCAAAGACATTATTCATGCCGCAGTATTTAAGCGTAACGATAAGCGCAGCGTTTACAATGCCGTGTATCGTGATGGAAAAACAGGAAGCACATTTATCAAACGCTTTGCTGTTACGAGCGTAACGCGGGATAAAATGTACGATCTGACACAAGGTCATGAACATTCGAGATTACTGTATTTCACGGCAAATCCAAATGCTGAAGCTGAAGTCATCAAAGTATATCTGAAACCAAAACCGAAAATCCGAAAACTGATTTTTGAATTTGATTTTCAGGAAATATCCATCAAAGGACGTCAAAGCAAAGGAAATATCTTAACGAAACACGACGTCCACAAAATCATGATGAAAGAAAAAGGTGTTTCAACCCTCGGCGGCCGGAAAGTTTATTTCGACAAAGACATTATGCGTTTGAATGTGGATAAGCGCGGCGAATTTCTTGGCGAATTTTTGGGTGATGACAAAATCATTGTTTTCCTTAATGATGGAAATTACAGGTTGACAAATTTCGATTTAACCAATCATTTTGAAAAAAATCTCTTGAAAGTTGAGAAATACGATCCTGACAAAGTTTATACTGCTATTCATTACGATGCAGAACAGGGATTTTATTATCTCAAACGTTTTCAAGCAGAGGAAATCAGCACGACACAATTGTTTATCGGAGAAAATGAAAGTTCAAAACTCGTTGAATTGGCGGATGATAAATGGCCGCAAGTTCGTATCATTTTCGGCGGAAAAAATAAGGATAAGGAAGATGAGCTGATTGATGCTGAAGAATTTATTGCCATTAAAAGTCATAAAGCACGCGGAAAACGTCTGACAACATTTGAAACGAGAAAAATACAGTTTGACGAGCCGTTACAAAAAGAAGTGCCCGCAGAGGAGTCGGAAAGTTCAGATGATGATAAGGAGGATTCCGATAAACAAAATCAAATGACACTGGAACTGTAATGCGCATCTTTTTGATTGGATTCCCAGCAAGCGGTAAAAGTTATTGGGGCAAAGAATTGGCCCAAAAGCTGAAGCTTCCATTTATTGATTTAGACTGCATAATTGAAACAGATTATGAGATGTCAATTTCAGAAATTTTTCACATAAAAGGAGAATCTGTATTTCGAAAAATTGAACACTCTGCACTTGAGGCACAAATTTCAAATCAAGGAACATTTGTCATGGCATGCGGCGGTGGAATTATGGGTTCCGAAACGAACCGCCAACTTTTAAAATCCACAGGAATTACCGTATTTATTGATACTCCGACTCAAACAATTATTAATCGTCTGTTGCAAGATACAACAGGTAATCGTCCGCTCCTATCAAATTTAACAAGCGATGAACTACAATTAAAAGTAAAACGCATGATGAACGAACGACGAAAAGCATACGAAACAGCCGAGTTTAGCTTTTATCCGGAAAGGGAAACGTTAAATGACTTGGTGAATAAGCTTCAATAAATCGAATTAACAATTATTCGTAAGTATAATAGGTGCCGTCAGATTGACTTTGTTGTTTTGATTCATCCTCACGGATTGCATTTCCGACAATGTCTTCAAAGGCGGCATAAACCATGCAATAAGTTGCAGGAAAAGTAAAGAGGAAACCGACGCCGAGTAAAATAAGTCCAAAAACATTAATCAAAGTAAGAATAACAAAGAATCCGAGGAAGGGCCAAAAATTTCGAGTGATTAATTTACGGCTAGATTCCATGGCATCCCAAAAATCCATATTAAGAAATGTTACAAACGGGATAGCAAATGAATAGGCAACAGCGAGATAAATCCCGGGAAGAATAAGTAAAACAAATCCGATTCCCGTAAAAATCTGAGAAATTAATTCAGCAAGAAATAAAGGAAGAAAAATTTTAAATCCTTCAAAAAATCGTTCAAAAGTCACGGGCTCATTACGAACGATTGCATTTGCAACAATAAAAAGCCCTGCAATTAAAGGTCCTCTAACGACCAAACTAACAAGTCCACCAAACCCACTTGCACCAATGGCAGAAATTAAAACGTATATGGCAGCATATCCGACAAAAATTCCCATCTTGGATGAAAATATTTTATATCCTCGGTCGATATAGCTGTTCATATCAAACTCGTAACCTTCTCGTATTAGTCTATCAATCGTTTGTTTGTACATGGCATGAATAATTTTGAATAAAACTAATCAATTTTCAGACTAGCACCATAGTTTTTAACAAAACTTTTGGCATTTATTGAGGGGGATTTAATGAAAGCCCCGATTTTATAGGACTCCCATGAATCATCTACCTGCTTAATCATTTCATCTGAAGCGACAACAGGATTCGGCCATTCACGCTGACTTTGCTTCTCAAGTGCAAGATGCCTAGCATCCCAGAGAATTCGTTCTCCTTCCCTACGGATATCCCTTTTAGGATCTGTATTTGCCAAAATCCACCAGAGTAATAAATTAATATCTTCAAACAATCCGGGATAATCAACCCAAATCACTAGTGTGCATTCAGGATGAATATTTTCGGGCTTTTCTGCTATGGAGGAAGCCATTATCAAGACTCGTCCGTAATTTAGCTGATTCCCGTCTCTGCGGATTTGCAATTTATCAAGATTGTGCACTTCACTTAAATCAATCATACATTTCCCACCAAAGACAAGTTGCGGAGAAGCATGCTCCAATTCATCAGCAGGTCCTGCAGAAATTGTAAAGGCATTCGGATGAATATTATTTGCAAAGTGACTTACAACCGATTTATAATCAGTCAGCTCAACACTTTCCGGCAAGGCAATCAAAATTTTCGAAAACATCATTTGACCTGCACCCAAAAGTGCATGCATAGTTTTTGCTACGACACCGGGCCAATCGTTTCGAACTTTTAACAAAACCAGATTATGAGCCACTCCTTCAGCAGGCAAATGAAAATCAAGCAATTCCGGTGCGATTGCCATTTTAATTGCTGGCTTAAACAATCGTTCGGTTGCCATTCCAAAATACACATCCTCCATGGGCGGGATACCGACAATTGTTGCCGGATAGATTGCATCTTTTTTATGTGTAATTGCCGTCACATGAAATTTCGGATATTTATCTGTCAAGGAATAAAAACCGGTATGATCTCCAAAAGGTCCTTCATCAACAAGCTGCTCATTTGGATCCACATAACCTTCAATGACAATATCCGCATCTGCAGGCACTTCAATATCCTGTGTTTTGCATTTCACAAGTTTAACGGGTTTCCGACGAATTAATCCGCAAAAGAGCAATTCATCAATTCCTTCGGGAAGCGGTGCTGTCGCAAGATAGGTATATAATGGATCACCACCGAGCACAACCGCTACCGGCATTTTTTCAGCCTTTATTTGCCAGGCTTTAAAATGTGCCGCTCCACCTTTATGCCGATGCCAATGCATTCCTGTCGTATTTTTATTGAAGACCTGCATACGATACATACCGATATTTCGCTGCCGGGTTTCCGGATGCTGCGTAAATACCATAGGCAAGGTAACAAAGGGCGCCGGATCGTGAGGCCATGAATGCAAAATCGGCAAATCCGACAAATCAGGATCAAGCTGCACAACTTGCTGACAAGCTCCTGATGTTTGTTGCAGTTTTGGAAATATTTTCAACAATTTACGTTGCTTCCATATTTCCCGAAGCTTTTTTCCTTTTGAAGATTTGCTTTGAAGCGTCTCTAGGACAGAAAAAAGCTCAGGAAAAACATTGTCAGGGGCCTTCGTTCCAAACACAGAGTTTATCCGTTTTTCAGATCCGAATGCATTGATTAATACAGGAAATTTTGTGTTGGTATTTTCAAACAGCAAAGCTTTACCGCCATCAGGCTGCTTCATCATTCTATCGGCAATTTCAGGAATTTCCTGATTAACCGATACCGCTTTCTGAATACGCAACAATTCTCCCTGCTGCTCCAATTCATCAATCCAGGTTTGCAACGTAAATTTTTTCATACATTGTATTTTGTCATAAAGGTACAAAAAAGCATAGAAAACTATGTGCTCAAGAAAATTTCAGGAAATATTTTTGTATCTTGACAAAGAAATCAACAGGTATTTATTCCATGACAAGTCCATCCGATTTTGTTGCTCAACTGAAGCAACAATTTTACCACGATGCCGGAGCAATGGCAGAAAAGGCTTTCAAATCAGGCGGAATTTCAAAATTCAGGCTATTTGATGCCAGCCATAGTTTTTATGCATATTTGGATGGTTTTTTAAATCAGTTTGAAGCGTTTGTCAAACAACAAGATCAAAAAATTGACTGCAAGCAGGGATGTGCAAGTTGCTGCTTTCAAACGGTTTTCATGAGTCCATTTGAAGCTATTTATCTCGCAGAAAACATTCGAAAGCACTTAAGTCCTGAAACACAATCTGACATGAAAGCTCGTGTACTTCAGAAAAAAGAAGCAACTGCAAAAATGACAGCCTCAGAATATCTCAAATACCGACATGTTTGTCCTTTGCTTGATGAAAAAAACGGGAGCTGTACCATGCATGCATATCGTCCGGTGGCCTGTCGCATCTATCTTTCCGAGAACATTGAATCCTGCTTATTACAGCATGAAAATCCGGGGAAAGACGAATTATTTGCAAAACTTTATGACTTACCTTTACAGGTCGGAAGAGCGTATTGCGAAGGGTTAAATCAATATTTTGCGAACAAAAAATTAAAAGTTCAGGAAATAAAGTTTGAAGATGCGCTTTTTGTTGCCTTAGAAAACGAAAAGGCAGCTGAAGAGTGGATTGCCGGGAAGGCATTGTTTGAAACTCAATATTCCGAAGATGATTTGGCTTTATTTGATCAATTCAGGAACAGACCGGGGTTGAAATAAAAAAAAAAAACAGCAGAACCGAGAATCTAGAATCAAGCTTTTTATTCTTTTGTCACAAAATTTGCAAAAAGAAAATGCAAATTTTCCGCCAAAAATTTCTATATGTCAAATTTTCAAACCATGGGTTACGCTCGTCCCTCACTTACCCGTGGCTATTCAAATTTGACCCTTAATCAGGGTCAAAGGACAGGATTTCTCAACCTCGACACAACGTTATTTACTGATCCTGAAATCAACATAAATAATCTCTAGTACAAGCATAACAATGCGTCAAAAGCATCAATTTTATTTTCAAAAACAAAAGTGAGTCATGCATTGCACAAAACAGGAAAACAGAAGTAATAGAAGTAATAGACGGGTTTAAAATAAATAAAGCCCGGCAGAACCGAGCTTTAGTGTATAATAATTTTTATTAAGGAATAAATTTAAAATCCCGTCCGAGATAATAGGCATTATCGCCAAGTGCTTCTTCAATTCGGAGCAATTGATTGTATTTAGCAATACGGTCAGATCGAGATGCTGAGCCTGTTTTAATTAAACCGGTATTCAGAGCTACAGCTAGATCAGCAATAAATGTATCCTCGGTTTCACCTGAACGATGGCTAATAACAGAAGTATATGAACTTCTGTGTGCTACATCCACAGCTTGAATTGTTTCAGACAAGGTTCCGATTTGATTCACTTTAATGAGAATTGAATTGGCAACTGAATTTTGGATTCCACGTGAGAGGCGTTTCACATTAGTCACAAACAAATCATCACCGACGAGCTGTACTTTTTCACCAATCTCAGTTGTTAATTTAGCCCAACCTTGCCAATCATCTTCTGCTAAACCGTCTTCAATTGAAAGAATCGGATATTTTTTAGCCCAGTTAGCCCAATATTCGACCATGTCATCAGAGCTGAGCTTCGTATTATTTGATTTCAATTCGTAAAGACCCGTTTCTTCATTATAGAATTCTGAAGCAGCAGGATCCAAAGCAATAAAGACATCCTCTCCGGGTTTATATCCAGCTTTTTCAATAGCCTTTAAGACGTACTCAATTGCTTCTTCATTTGAGCTCAGTCCGGGAGCAAATCCACCTTCATCCCCAACATTTGTTGAGAAGCCAGAATCTTTCAACACTGATTTCAGATTATGGAAAATTTCCACGCCCATACGTAAAGCCTCAGAGAAAGTATCAGCGCCAACCGGCATCACCATAAATTCCTGAAAATCGATATTATTATCCGCATGAGAACCGCCATTCAGGATATTCATCATCGGGATTGGCAATGTATTTGCAGAGACTCCACCAATGTAACTATATAGTGGTAATCCGTGATATTGTGCTGCAGCCTGAGCGCAAGCTAATGAAACACCAAGCATTGCATTTGCACCAAGCTCCGCTTTGTTTTCAGTTCCATCGAGTTCAATAAGTGCTCTATCGATTGCATTTTGGTCATCAACAAATGCCCCGTTAAGCGCCTCATTGATTTTTGTATTCACGTTATAAACTGCTTTCATAACGCCTTTACCAAGAAAACGGGATTTCTCACCATCTCTTAACTCAACTGCTTCGTGCACACCTGTTGAAGCCCCTGAAGGAACAGCAGCACGACCAACAATGCCACTACTTGTCATTACTTCCACTTCCACTGTTGGATTTCCACGAGAATCCAGTATTTGTCTGGCATGAATGTTTTGAATTTGAGCCATAATAAATTATTTTAAGTTTAGAATTATCAAAAAAAATCAAACGGGAAAATACAAAGAAAAAAGGGGAGTACAAAACTCCCCTTTAAAATTTATAGTTTGAGAATTATTTTTTTTCTTTATCGTCTTCCGACTTTTCTTCAGCCTTTTTCTCTTCCACTTTTGCTTCAGGTTTCTCTTCGGCTTTCTTTTCTTCCTTTTTAGCTTTCTCAGGTGCTTTTTCAGCTTTTTCCTCAATTTTTTCAGCTTTTGGAGCTTCTTTAGTTTTGGTTTCAGCTTTCGGTGCTTTTTCTGCAACAGGTTGTTCAGTTGAACTTCCTGCACCACTGCGTCCACGACGTGTACGTTTTTTCTTCGTACCGGTTTCTTTAGCAGTGAGCATATTTTCGTTATAGTCAACGAGTTCAATAATGCACATTTCAGCGTTATCACCAAGTCTTGCACCAATTTTCAGGATACGTGTATAACCACCCGGTCTATCGGCGACTTTTACGGAAATCTGACGGAAGAGTTCAGAAACGGCATCTTTATTTTGGAGCGATCTGAAAACAATTCGTCTGTTATGTGTTGTATCTTCTTTCGCACGTGTAATCAGCGGTTCAACGAATACTTTCAGTGCTTTTGCTTTAGCAACTGTTGTATTAATACGTTTATGCATAATCAGTGAGCTAGCCATATTTGACAGCATAGCTTTTCTATGTGCTTTTTTTCTACCTAAATGGTTGAATGATTTTCTATGTCTCATCGCGAATCAATTTATTCCTTATCCAACTTATATTTTGAAATATCGAGCCCAAAGTTCAGGTTCAGATTACTTAGCAAATCTTCGAGTTCAGTAAGTGATTTTTTACCAAAATTTCTAAACTTCAGCAGGTCATTTTTATTATGCTGCACTAAATCTCCGAGTGTATCCACATCAGCAGCTTTGAGGCAATTCAGAGCACGAACAGAGAGATCGAGATCTACCAGTCGGGTTTTAAGAAGTTGTCTCATATGCAATACTTCTTCATCAAACTCTTCATTTTCGTAAGATTCTTCAGTATCAAGTGTAATCTTCTCATCACTAAAGAGCATGAAATGATAGATAAGAATTTTGGCAGCTTCTTTAAGGGCTTCTTTCGGATGAATAGACCCATCAGTATCAATATCTAAGATGAGTTTTTCGTAATCCGTTTTTTGTTCTACCCGCATGTTTTCGATGCTGTATTTTACATTTCTAATTGGTGTAAACACAGAACCGATAGCAATACTACCAATTTCATCGTCTTCGATTTCATTTTCTTCAGGCGACAGATAACCTCTACCTTTCGCAATTGTAAGATCAATCTTAAGCGTAACATTTGGTTCCATGTGGCAGATTTCCAAATCAGGATTCAGAATTTTGAATCCGGTTAGGAATTTACCGATATCACCAGCTTTAAAAACATCTTGACCAGAGATTGTCACGGAGACTTTTTCACCATCAAAATCTTCAATTTGTTGTTTAAAGCGCACTTGTTTCAATTGCAAGACGATTTCAGTTACATCTTCCATGACTCCTTTAATAGTGGAGAATTCATGATCGACGCCTTCAATCTTAATATGAGTAATTGCAAATCCTTCCAAAGAAGATAGGAGGATGCGTCTAAGGGCGTTACCCACAGTCACACCGTATCCCGGTTCCAGAGGCCTGAATTCGAATTTACCGTGCATCTCGTCTGCCTCAAGCATAACGACTTTGTCCGGTTTTTGGAAAGCTAAAATTGACATACAAATCAGGTTATTGATTATTTTGAATACAATTCGACGATTAACTGCTCTTCGATGTTTTCTGGAATTTCCTCACGTTCAGGGATATTAAGGAATTTTCCGGACATCTGATCATTATCCCACTCGAGCCATGAAAATTTTCCATGATTAGCTCCATTGAGTGATTCAGTAATGACTTCAAGCGATTTAGATCTTTCTCGAACACTTACTATATCACCGGGTCTCACACGAAACGAGGGAATATTTGTCAGGACACCATTGACGATGATATGTCTATGAGAGACGAATTGTCTGGCAGCCTGTCTGGTTGGAGCGATTCCGAGGCGGAATACAACATTATCGAGTCTAGACTCAAGCAGTTGTAACAATACCACACCGGTAACACCTTTCATACTTGATGCTTTTTTGAACAAGTTTGAAAATTGTTTTTCAAGCACTCCGTAAGTGTATTTTGCTTTTTGTTTTTCTTTTAATTGCACACCGTATTCAGAGACTTTACGTCTTCTACGATTGTTTCCATGTTGTCCCGGCGGGAAATTTTTCTTTTCGAAATATTTATCCGGGCCATAAATGGGTTCGCCTAATTTTCTGGCGATTTTTGTTTTCGGTCCTCTATATCTTGCCATGAATTTTACTATTAAAATGATTACACTCTTCTACGTTTTGATGGTCTACATCCATTGTGCGGTAATGGAGTAACGTCAATAATTTCGGTTACTTCTATCCCTGAGTTGTGGACAGCTCTAATTGCAGATTCACGTCCTGATCCAGGACCTTTCACATAAGCCTTTACTTTACGTAAGCCGGCATCATATGCTACTTTTGCACAATCTTCAGCAGCCATTTGCGCTGCGTATGGAGTATTTTTCTTACTACCACGGAATCCACGTTTTCCTGAAGATGACCATGAAATTACTTGACCATCCGCATTTGTCAGGGTCACAATAATATTGTTGAAGGAGGAATGAATGTGCAATTGCCCATTTGCCTCAACTTTAACAACCCGTTTCCTGGTAACTTTTGTCTTTTTCTTTGCCATAGACGATTAATATTTAAACTAAGCTTTCTTTTTATTAGCGATGGTTTTCTTTTTACCACGACGACTACGCGCATTATTTTTCGTATGTTGTCCTCTCAATGGTAAACCAATACGATGTCTAATTCCACGGTATGAACCGATGTCCTGCAGACGTTTAATATCAGTTTGTACACGTGACCTAAGTTCTCCTTCGACACTGTAATTTTCAATTTCAGTACGAATTTTGGACAAAATTTCATCGTCCCAGTCACTTACTTTGATATTTCTATCAACACCGGCCTTCTCCAGGATTTCCTGCGCGCGGCTTCTTCCGATTCCGTAAACATAGGTTAATGCGATTTCACCTCGTTTATTGTTTGGTATGTCAACACCAGCGATTCTTGCCATATGCTTAAATGATTTTTAAAAATTAAAATTATCCCTGACGTAATTTAAACTTAGGGTTTTTCTTGTTAATCACGTAAAGACGCCCTTTACGTTTCACGATTTTACAGTCTGCGCTGCGTTTTTTGACTGATGCTTTGACTTTCATAATAATTTCTCTTACTATTTATATCTGAATGTTATTCTTCCTTTTGACAAATCGTATGGAGACATTTCAACTTTCACTTTATCTCCGGGTAAAATTTTAATATAGTGCATGCGCATCTTTCCGGAAATGTGAGCTGTTAAAATATGTCCGTTTTCCAGTTCAACACGAAACATTGCATTAGACAATGCTTCTATAATTGTTCCATCTTGTTGTATCGATGCTTGTTTTGCCATATTATTTTTGATTTAATTTTAATGTTTCGTCAATGATACTAAAATCTGATAATATATCTGCTTTACCATTTGTTATTGCCATGGTATGCTCAAAATGTGCAGCAGGTTTATGATCAGCTGTTCTGATTGTCCAGCCATCGTCGTCTTGCTTAATAAAGCGTTTCCCGAGAGTAATCATCGGCTCAACGGCGATACACATTCCTGTATCAAGTTTTGGTCCGGTTCCTTGTCGTCCGTAATTCGGAACTTCAGGACTTTCATGTAAATCCCTTCCTATTCCGTGACCGACAAGTTCTCTAACAACGCCATAACCAAAACTTTCTGCGTGTTTTTGAACAGCATGTCCGATGTCTCCGATTCGATTTCCGGCAATTGCTTTTTCAATTCCTTTATAAAGCGATTCACGGGTTACTCGAAGTAGTTTCCGTACATTTTCATCCACATTGCCTATTTCAAATGTATAGCATGAATCTCCATGCATTCCATTTTTATAAGCACCGATATCTATTGAGACAATGTCTCCATCTTGCAATCGATAATCGTTTGGAATTCCATGTACAACGACATCATTTACAGAAATACAAACTGAATTGGGGAATCCGTTATAATTCAAGAAACCGGGAACTGCACCGTGATCGTTAAGAAACTCGTGTGCAATTCTATCAATTTCCAGAGTTGAAATTCCAACCTCAATGTATTTAGCAATCTCAGCATGTGTTTTTGACACTAACTGATTGCTTTCACGCATCAATTCAATTTCTTCTGCTGTTTTTAAATAAATCATCAAAGAACGTTTCTATATCTTTTTAGAGTGCAGAAACTGTCTGTCCTCTACCTTTAATCTTTCCTGTCCTTGTTAATCCGTCATAATGGCGCATCAACAAATGGCTTTCAATCTGCTGCAAGGTGTCAAGAACAACCCCAACAAGGATTAGCAGTGAAGTTCCACCAAAAAACTGAGCAAATTGATTATTAACGCCTGCTAACATTGCGAAAGCTGGCAAAATTGCCACAAGCGCGAGAAACATTGATCCCGGCAAGGTAATTCGTGACATGATATTATCAATAAACTCAACGGTTCGTTTTCCTGGTTTTACACCGGGAATGAACCCACCATTCTTTTTCATATCCTCTGCCATTTGTGTCGGATTGACAGTAACAGCAGTATAGAAATAGGTAAAAAGAATAATCATAATTGCGAATACAAAGTTATACCAAAATCCGGTAAAATCCGCAAAAGCAAGCGCAAATTTACTAACTTCTCCATCAGATTGAAAACCGGCGAACATCATTGGCACGAACATAAGTGCTTGTGCAAAGATAATTGGCATTACACCAGCAGCATTAACTTTCAATGGAATATACTGACGTACACCACCATACTGTCTGTTTCCGACTACACGTTTTGCGTACTGAACCGGAATTCTTCTAACAGCTTGTACCAGTGCAATTGAAACCATAAAGATAACAAAAAGTATTACGATTTCCAAAAGCAACATAATCAGACCACCAGCCTGACCACTACCACGTGAAACAATTTCAGACACAAAGGAACCTGGTAATTTAGCGATAATACCAATCATAATCAACAATGAAATACCGTTACCAATTCCTTTGTCTGTTATACGTTCGCCAAGCCACATAACAAACATTGTTCCAGCTGTCAAAATTAATACAGAACTAAAGTTAAATAAGAATCCAGTAAATGCAAAGGCTTCGGGGGGAAGTTGTCCATGCAAGTTCGCCATATAAGATGGTGCTTGCAGTAACAAGATACCTACTGTTAAATAGCGAGTAATTTGATTGATTTTTCTTCTTCCGCTCTCCCCTTCACGTTGCAATCTTTGGAAATACGGAACCGCAATTCCTAACAATTGCACAACAATGGAAGCGGAAATATAAGGCATAATACCAAGACCAAAAACAGATGCGTTAGAGAATGCACCACCAGAGAACATATCAAGCAATCCTAAAACGCCTTTAGATGTTTGGCTTTGTAAATTTGCCAACATATTTGGGTCAATTCCAGGAATCACAACATGCGCTCCCAGTCTAAAAATTAGAATAAGCCCAAGCGTTGTTAAAATACGCTTGCGCAAATCTTCAATACGCCAAATATTTTTTAAGGTCTCAATAAATTTCTTCATCCTTAGTATTTTTCTACGGTTCCACCCTGAGCTTCGATTTTCTCTACTGCTGATTTTGAGAAAGCATGTGCTTTAATATTCACTTTCACACTTAATTCGCCATTACCAAGAATTTTAATCAATTCGTTGCGTTTAGCGAGACCAAAATCAATCATTGTTTCGAAGTCGATAACTTCGAGTTTATTATCTTCAGCGATTTTCTGAATTTTGGAAACATTAATTCCAGTAAACTCAACACGATTTCTATTATTAAACCCATATTTTGGGCTAGTTCTTTGGAGTGGCATTTGTCCACCCTCAAAACCAGACTTACGGGAGTATCCTGAACGAGATTTGGCACCATTATGCCCACGCGTAGAAGTTCCACCTTTACCTGATCCTTGACCTCGACCAATGCGTTTACCTTCTTTTTTTACTGATCCTTCAGCCGGTTTTAATGAACTTAAATCCATATCATTAATTGCTTAAACTTATTTAACATCTTCAATTTTCACCAAATGGCTAACTTTTTTTGCCATTCCCAGAATCTGAGGAGTAGCTTCGTGCTCAACAGTCTGGTTCATTTTTTTTATCCCCAATGCAATGAGGGTATTTTTTTGTCGCTTATCGTAACCGATTGCGCTTCTAATTTGAGTAATTTTCACTTTCGCCATGTCAGTAATCTTAACCATTAAACACTTTTTCAAGAGAAACTCCACGATGTTCAGCGACAGTATATGCATCTCTCATTTCAAGTAATGCATTCATAGTAGCTTTCACGAGGTTGTGCGGATTAGATGATCCTTTAGATTTTGCAAGAACATCTTTAACGCCAACACTTTCAAGTACTGCACGCATCGCACCACCTGCTTTTACACCAGTACCATCAGATGCCGGTTTCAACCATACTTTAGCACCGGAATATTTTCCGATTTGTTCGTGTGGGATTGTATTATTATAAATAGGAACTTTGACCAGATTTTTCTTAGCATCATCAACAGCTTTTTCAATTGCTGAGGTAACTTCCCCGGCTTTTCCTAATCCGTGTCCGACAATACCATCCTCGTTACCCACGACAACGATAGCAGCAAAGGTAAAATTACGTCCACCTTTCGTTACTTTAGTTACACGGTTAATTGCAACTAGTCTGTCTTTTAATTCGAGATCACTCGCTTTAACTTTTCTTACGTTGTTTGACATAATAGCTTAAAATTTTAGTCCACCTTTTCTGGCGCCTTCAGCAAATGCTTTCACACGGCCATGATACTGATAACCTCCACGATCAAAAACGACCTGATTAATTCCTGCTTCCACAGCTTTTTTAGCTATTGCTTCGCCCGCTTTTCTCGCGAGTTCAGATTTTTTAGCTTTTTCGTCTGCAAGTTCTTTATCAGTAGTTGCGACTGCTGTCATAGTATGTCCCTTTTGGTCGTCAATAATCTGTGCAACAATGTGTTTATTGCTCCGGAATACCGCCAAGCGGGGTTTTTCCTCAGTACCCTGGATTTTATTACGGATACTTCTACGGATTTTATTTCTTTTTTCTTCTCTATTTTTAGACATGGTTCAGATTTTTAACGATTAGACACTAGCAGTTTTACCAGCTTTCTTACGTACGACTTCACCGACAAATCGAATTCCTTTTCCTTTATATGGTTCCACAGGTCTAAGTGATCTGATTTTTGCCACAACGTGTCCAAGTAATTGTTTGTCATGACTTTTCAGGCTGACAGTTGTATTAGATCGCTTTTCGGTTTTACATTCGACTTGCACTTCTTCTGGAATTTCAAAGAAGATATGGTGTGAATATCCGAGGCTAAAATCTATAAGTTGTCCTTGATTTTCAGCTTTATAACCGACACCAACGAGTTCGAGCTTGGCTGTGAATCCTTCAGAAACGCCTTGAATCATATTCGACACAAGCGATCTGTAAAGACCGTGCATTGCTTTATGTTCAATGGAGTCAGTTGGTCTGTCAATAACCATTTCAGTTTCTCTCACTTCAATAGTTAATTCATCATTCACTTTCTGTTCCAGTTGACCCAGGGGACCTTTAACTGTCACAAGATTCTCTTTGGCAGTTACATCTACTCCCTGTGGTATTTGAATTGGTAATTTCCCTATTCTAGACATGGTAAACTAAATTATTAATAAACGTAACACAAAACTTCTCCACCGACTTCAAGCTTTCTAGCCTCTTTGTCAGTCATTACACCTTGGGATGTTGACAAAATAGCCACACCTAATCCATTCAAAACTCTGGGAATGTCATCGGTGTTCACATATTTTCTAAGTCCCGGGCGGCTGATACGTTCGAGTTTCTTAATTGCGGAAATTTTCGTTTCCGGATGATATTTTAAAGCAATTTTAATGAGTCCCTGATGTCCTGCTTCCTCAAATTTATAATTAAGGATATAACCTTTATCAAAAAGGACTTTCGTCATTTCCCTTTTAAGGTTAGATCCAGGAATTTCGACTACTCTATGTTTTGCCTGGATGCCGTTTCTGATTCTAGTCAGATAATCTGCAATCGGATCTGTCATATCTAATTTTCTTAAATTTTACCAACTTGATTTTTTAACACCGGGGATCAGTCCATTAGACGCCATTTCTCTGAACACAATACGGCTTACTCCGAATTGTCTTATATAACCTTTTGGTCGACCGGTAATACTACAACGATTATGCAAACGCACTTTCGAAGAATTTTTAGGCAATTTATGCAATTCATCAAGTCTGCCTTCTTCCTTGAGTTGTTTGCGTTTGGCAGCATATTTGTCAACCATTTTTTGGCGCTTAACTTCGCGCGCTTTCATGGATTCTTTAGCCATATCTTAACTTTTTTTATTGTTTTTAAATGGGAAACCAAACTCTTTGAGGAGTGCATATCCTTCTTCATCAGTTTTTGCTGAAGTGACAAAAGTGATATTCATACCCATGAGTTTATCAACCTGATCAAATTGGATTTCAGGGAAAATAATTTGCTCAGTAATACCGAGTGTGTAATTTCCTCTACCATCTAATTTGAAAGGCACCCCGTTAAAGTCACGAATACGTGGTAGTGATGCTCTTACAAGTCTTTCAAGGAACTCATACATTCTTTGGCGGCGCAATGTTACCCTTACCCCAATCGGCATATCTCTTCTCAATTTAAAGTTAGAGATGTCGCGTTTTGACATAGTAGAAACTGCTCTTTGCCCGGTAATAATAGTAATTTCATCAATCGCTGATTGGATAAGTTTTTTATCAGTAATTGCTTCACCAATTCCTTGATTAATCACTATCTTTTCGATTCTTGGTATTTCCATTGTTGAGCTGTACTGAAATTTTTCTTTCAGTGCGGGAGCTACCACGTCGAAATATTTTTTCTGAAAATTCGGAATATTAGCCATTATTTAATCTCCTCTCCTGATTTTTTAGCGAATCGAACCAATTTTCCATTTTTATCGGCTTTTCTACCGATTCGTGTTGGAGTTCCTTCTTTTGGATCAATAAGCATAAGATTAGACAGATGTATCGGAGCTTCCTGTTTCACAATACCACCTTCGGTATTATTTGCGTTAGGTTTTGTGTGTTTCGATACAATATTAGCGCCCTCGACAATGGCTTTGTATTTCTTCGGAAGGATTTCAAGGACTTTACCTTGGAAGCCTTTATCTTCACCGGAAATAACTTTAACCATGTCTCCTTTTTTAATATGTAATTTTTTTACCATGACAATCAATTTTTACAACACTTCAGATGCGAGTGAGACAATTTTCATATATTTATCTTGGCGCAGTTCTCTAGGAATTGGGCCGAAGATCCGAGTACCACGAATTTCACCTGTAGTATTAAGTAAAACACAAGCATTATCATCGAACCGTATATAAGAGCCATCATCACGACGGGCTTCTTTTTTAGTTCTAACGACAACTGCACGAGTTACTGTTCCTTTTTTCAATTCTCCACCGGGGAGTGCAGATTTCACTGTAACGACAATCTGATCACCGATTCCTGCATATCTAGTTCCTGTACCCCCGAGAACTCGGATGCACTGGACGACTTTAGCGCCACTATTGTCAGCGACTGCTAGTTTGGATTCCTGCTGTATCATGGTTACTTAACTTTTTCAACGATTTCCACTAATCTCCACGTTTTATTCTTGCTCAGTGGGCGAGTTTCCATAATTTTTACGGTATCGCCGATATCACAAGTATTTTGCTCATCATGAGCAACTAATCGTTTTGATTTATTTACAAACTTTCCGTATTTCGGATGTTTCATTTTACGTTTCACATCCACAGTGATGGATTTATCCATTTTGTTGCTAACAACAACACCGATACGCTCTTTTCTTAAATTTCGTTCCATATTCCGACTTATTTAGCACTGCTTTGACGTTTATTCCACTCTGTCATTAGACGAGCAATATTTCGTCTGGTTTCAGGAATTTTATTTGGATTTTCCAAGGGAGATACAGCATGGCTTATTTTCATTTTCCGAAGGATGAGTTTTTCCTCGCCAATCCGCTCTTGGACTTCCTTATCTGTCATTTGTTCAATTTCCGAATTTTTCATTGCTCCCCAAATTAAATATTATAATCGTAATCGTGACGAACAGTAAATTTCGTCTTCACAGGTAACTTTTGAGAACCGAGTCTCATTGCTTCTTTCGCATGATCAAAGCTCACTCCGTCGATTTCAAAAACAATTCTTCCCGGAGTTACACGAGCAACAAAGCTTTCAGGATCACCTTTCCCTTTACCCATACGAACCTCTGCAGGTTTTTTAGTAATTGGTTTATCGGGGAAAACACGTATCCAGAGTTTACCTTGGCGTTGCATTTGTCGTGTAATCGCTACCCTAGCAGCTTCGAGCTGACGACCAGTCAACCAAGCAGTTTCGAGCGATTTAATAGCAAATGAACCAAAAGCGAGTTGATTTCCACGCTGGGCATTACCTTTCATTTTGCCCTTTTGCTGCCGTCTGTATTTTGTTTTTTTAGGTTGTAACATTTCTAAACTCCTTTTTCGTTATTTTCTTCTCTTACGTGTGAACTTTTTCTTGCCACCTGCATTTCCGGGTTTTTTGGACATCCCGACATTAGGAGACAAATCTCTTTTTCCATAGATTTCGCCGCGACAAATCCATGTTTTCACTCCAAGCATACCAGTTTTTGTTAATGCCTCAGCCAAAGCATAATCGATATCTGCACGGAATGTATGCAACGGGATTCTACCCTCTTTATGAGTTTCAGATCTCGCCATTTCAGCTCCATTCAAACGACCGGAGACAAGAATTTTAATTCCTTCGGCTCCCATTCTCATGGTAGAAGCGATAGCCATTTTGACAGCACGACGATACGCAATTTTCCCTTCAATCTGTCGAGCTACATTATTAGCTACGAGTGCAGCATCTAACTCCGGGCGTTTAATCTCGAAGATATTGATTTGCACTTCTTTTTTAGTAATTTTTTTGAGCTCTTCTTTAAGCTGATCCACTTCTTGTCCACCGCGACCGATAATGATACCTGGTCTTGCAGTATGAATTGTTATGGTGATCATCTTAACTGAACGCTCAATAATAATTTTGGCAACACTAGCTTTCGCGAGGCGCACATTCAAATAACGACGGATTTTATAATCTTCGAGCAGTTTGTCGCCGTAATTATTTCCACCGTACCAATTTGAATCCCATCCTCTGATGATTCCTAATCTATTACCTATTGGATTAACCTTCTGTCCCATTGAATATCGCTTTAATTTTCTGAAACTTCTTGAACTTCAACATTACTTGCTTCCATAGCATTCACACTTTCTACGATAATAGTTACGTGGTTTGAACGTTTTCTAATTCGATAAGCGCGCCCCTGTGGAGCAGGTTGGATTCTTTTAAGCATTCTTGCCGAATCCACAAATACTTCTTTCACAAAAAGGTTTGCCTCTTCGAGTCTTACCCCTTCGTTTTTAGCTTGCCAGTTAGCAATAGCAGACATTAAAAGTTTTTCCATTCGCACTGAAGCTTCTTTGGTTGAAAACTTAAGAATGTCCAAGGCCTGATTCGCATCTTTACCACGAATCAGGTCAGCTAACAATCGCATTTTTCTAGGCGATGTGGGGCAGTTTTTAAGAACTGCGTAGCTGATATTTTTTTTAGCCTCTTTTTTAGCTTCGGCTGATTTTCTTTTGCGTGCACTCATAACAATTTCAGTTTAACTATTTTCTACCGGCATGACCCCGGAAAGTACGAGTCGGAGCAAATTCTCCAAGTTTATGTCCTACCATATTTTCGGTTACGTAAACCGGGATAAACTTATTACCATTATGTACAGCAATTGTTAACCCAACGAAATCAGGAGAAATAATTGAAGCACGTGCCCAGGTTTTAACGACAGTCTTCTTTTTGTTTTCCTGCATTTTCAGGACTTTTTTCTCCACACTAGGATCAATAAACGGTCCTTTTTTTAGTGATCTGCTCATACCTTAATTATTTTCTTTTACGTCTTTCAATGATATATCTATTTGAAGCTTTATTCGGCGTTCTGGTTTTATAACCTTTTGCCAATAAGCCTTTTCTTGAACGTGGATGTCCACCTGATGATTTTCCTTCACCGCCACCCATTGGATGGTCAACCGGATTCATCACAACACCACGAACTCTAGGTCTGCGACCTTGCCAGCGTGTACGTCCTGCTTTACCGGAATCTTCCAATGCGTGATCAGCATTTGAAACGCTGCCGATGGTAGCACGGCAGGTTACCAGTAATCTACGGATTTCTCCTGAAGGCAATTTTACAACAGCAAAACGTCCTTCGCGAGATGTAATCTGTGCATATGTTCCTGCACTACGTGCCAACATAGCACCTTGTTCAGGATGCAGTTCGATATTGTGAATAACTGTTCCGAGTGGGATTTCTCTCAAGAAAAGTGAATTTCCGACTTCCGGAGAAACACCTTTTCCACTCATGATTTCATTTCCGATTTGCAATCCGTTAGGAGCTACAATATATCTTTTCTCGCCATCTGCATATTGTACTAATGCGATACGAGCAGATCTATTGGGATCATATTCAATGGTAAGGACTTTAGCGACCATACCGTCTTTATTGCGTTTAAAATCAATTCGACGATACCGGCGTTTATGTCCACCACCAATATAACGCATGGTCATTCGACCTTGGTTATTCCGACCACCTGATCGTTTAATAGGCTCGATTAATGATTTTTCAGGTTTGTTTGTTGTAATTTCTGAAAAATCACTAATTAACTTATTTCTTTGTCCCGGTGTTGTGGGTTTATATTTTCTAACTGCCATATCTCTAAATTAAATATTGCTGTAAAAATCAATTGTGTCCTCACCACCCAGTGTAATAATTGCTTTTTTATAAGCGTTAGTACGACCGTTAAGAACACCTGTTTTCGTATATCGTGATTTGTTTTTGCCTTCGTAGCGCATTGTATTAACAGATAAGACATCAACATCATATAGATCTTGAACGGCTTGTTTTATCTGTTCTTTCGTTGCACGTACATCGACAACAAACCCATAACGGTTCAGTTTTTCAGTCTGTTCCGTCATTTTTTCTGTCACGATTGGTTTTAATAATATCTCCATTTCGCCAAAATTTTATGCCAGTGTTTTATTTAAAACCTCAATTGAATTCTCTTCAAACATCAAAACTGACGCGCTAAGAATCTTATAAGTACTTAAAGATGAAACGTTTACTACATCAACGCCTGACAAATTTCGAGATGACAAATATACATTATTATTTTGTTCATTCACAACGATTAGCAATTTTTTATCAGAAATTTTAAAATTTTTCTGAATTTCAACGATTTGCTTCGTTTTAATCTCGTTTACATCAAGCTTATCAACGATGATAATATTTTCATCTTTCATCTTATAATAAAGCGCAGATTTGCGTGCTACTAGTTTGACTTTTTTATTCACTTTTTGTGAATAATTCCGTGGTCTAGGACCAAACACGCGTCCGCCACCTCTAAAGAGTGGATTTTTAATATCTCCAAAGCGAGCAGTTCCAGTACCTTTTTGTCTTTTAATTTTTTTGGTACTTCCTTTAATTTCGCCTCTTTCTTTCGATTTATGAGTTCCTTGTCTGCGGTTGGCCAGGTGCGCTTTACAATCTAAATAAATTGCATGGTCATTAGGTTCAACTGCGAAAACAGCATCATTAATTTCAAGACTATTTCCGGTTTCCTGACCTTTGTTGTTATATACTTTCAGCTTCATTACTTTTCAATTATTAAATATGAACCTTTAGCACCAGGTACAGAACCTTTCACTAACAATAAATTACTCTCTGGAATCGTCTTCAGGACTTTAAGGCTGATCATTTTAACACGATCACCACCGGTACGGCCACCCATTCTCATCCCTTTGAAAACACGGGATGGGTCAGATGATGCCCCAAGTGATCCGGGAGCACGTAATCTGTTATGCTGACCATGAGTTGCATCATTAACACCCGCAAAATTGTGGCGTTTTACAACTCCTTGAAAACCTTTACCTTTTGATGTTCCTGTGACATCACACCATTCTCCATCGATAAAAATATCAACAGTGATGTTTTCTCCAACTTTTACGTCCTTACCAAAGTCGCGGAATTCCACAACTTTTCGTTTTGGTGTTGTACCGGCTTTTTTGAAGTGTTCAACCATTGCTTTTGATGTCCGTTTTTCTTTCTTCTCATCATAAGCTATCTGAACCGCTTCATAACCATCGCTTTCGACAGTTTTCACCTGTGTAACAACACAAGGACCTGCTTCAATCACAGTGCATGGGATGTTTTTCCCCTCGGCACTGAATACGGAAGTCATTCCGACTTTTTTTCCAATAATTCCTTGCATTTCTCTTGCTATTAAAAATTACACTTTAATTTCAACATCTACACCACTGGGCAATTCCAGTTTCATAAGTGCATCAATTGTATTTGCAGTTGTACTGTAAATATCGAGTAAACGTTTATGAGATCTAAGCTCAAATTGCTCCCGTGATTTTTTGTTCACGAAAGTTGAACGGTTTACTGTAAAAATGCGCTTATGCGTTGGTAATGGAATAGGACCACTCACCACTGCACCAGTAGTTTTTACTGTTTTTACGATCTTTTCTGAAGACTTGTCCAGAAGGTTGTGATCGTAACTTCTGAGTTTAATTCGTATTTTCTGACTCATAAGTATATTTAACTATTAAAAAGACAACAATCCTTTTTCTAATATTTTCTTTTGCATTTCAGGCGGCATTGGTTCATAATGGCTAAATTCCATGGTTGAAACCGCTCTTCCTGATGATAATGTTCTTAATACAGTGACATAACCGAATTGCTCTGAAAGAGGAACATTTGCCCGGACAATTCTGGCTCCGGTCATTTCGTCCATTCCACGAATATCGGCACGTCTTTTATTCAAATCTGCAACTACATCACCAAGATATTCATCAGGTGTAACAACCTCGAGTTTCATCATTGGCTCCAACAAACGAGCGTCCATTTTACGGGTCGCTGTTCGTAATGCTTGTCTTGCAGCTATTTCAAATGATAAGCTATCGGAATCCACCGCGTGATGAGACCCATCCAATAGGCGTACTTTTATCTTTTCTAAGGGATACCCTGCAACAGGTCCATTAGATAATCCCTGTCTAAACCCTTTTTCAATTGCTGGGATAAATTCTTTTGGTATCGAATTTCCTTTTGTTGCATCTTCAAAAACTAAGCCTGCCACTTCCTCGTCATTAACTCCAGAAATTTCCACTTCAATATCAGCAAATTTTCCTTTACCACCGGTTTGTTTTTGAAAGACTTCACGGTGAATAATGCTTCCGAAAACCGCTTCTTTATAATTAACATGCGGATTTCCCTGATTCAGTTTGACTCCGTGTTCAATTCTTAATCTATCAATAAGGATTTCGAGATGTAATTCTCCCATTCCATTGATGATGGTTTGTCCGGATTGCTCGTTTACCTGAACAGTAAAAGTTGGGTCTTCTTCTGCTAGATTAGCCAAAGCTTGTCCCAATTTATCGATATCAGCCTGATAATGTGGTTCAATTGCAAGCCCAATAACAGGTTCCGGGAAGCTCATTGATTCCAAGACAATGGGTTTGGATTTATCACAAAGTGTGTCTCCGGTTTTAATATCTTTGAAACCAACCACCGCACAAATATCACCAGCCTGGATTGTTTCCAGAGCCTTTTGCTTATTTGCATGCATTAAGAACAAGCGATTCAAGCGCTCTGATTTTTCAGTACGCATATTAAATACTTGCTGTTTTGCATTCAGTATTCCAGAATAAACGCGAATATATGCTAATTTACCAACAAAAGGATTTGTGGCAATTTTAAAGCACAGTGCTGCAAATGGTTCTTCAACAGAAGGTTTTCTAGTTATCTGAGTTTCTGACTTTGGATCGATACCGGAAATTGACTCCACATCAGCCGGGCTCGGCAAATAATCTGTTACAGCATCTAGTAGTGGTTGTACCCCTTTATTTTTAAATGCAGATCCACATAAAACGGGAACAATAAGCCCATCCAACACAGCTTTTCTAGTAACAGCTTTGAATTCTTCAACTGAGATAGCACTACGATTTTCAAAAAAGCGCTCCAGTAACTTATCATCTGATTCTGCAACTGTTTCGATAAGGCTTTCACGCAACTCATAAACTTCTTCCTTCATCGATTCCGGCACATCTGTTACTTCAAAATGCATTCCGTAGTCCTGATCTCCATCAGTCCATATATATGCTTTTTCGGTAATCAGATCAACTACACCTACAAAATCTTCTTCGACACCGATGGGGAGTTGCAGTGGTATTGGATTTGCTTTCAATCGAGTTCTAATTTGATCAACAACACGAAGGAAATCTGCACCAACGCGATCCATTTTATTAACGAATGCGATTCTGGGAACATTGTAACGATTTGCTTGTCTCCATACTGTTTCGGATTGAGGTTCTACCCCACCGACCGCACAGAAAACAGCAATTGCACCATCGAGCACTCTTAATGAGCGTTCTACTTCCATGGTAAAATCGACGTGTCCCGGAGTGTCAATAATATTAATACGGTATTCCTTTGAGTTATTTTTCCAATATGTTGTGGTTGCCGCAGAAGTGATAGTGATTCCACGATCCTGTTCTTGCTGCATCCAATCCATAGTGGCAGCCCCGTCATGCACCTCACCGATTTTATAGTTCACCCCTGTAAAATACAGGATACGCTCGGTAGTTGTAGTTTTACCGGCGTCGATGTGAGCCATAATTCCGATATTTCTGGTTGCGTCAAGGGACATTTGTCAAATCTAGAATCTAAAGTGAGAGAATGCTTTATTTGCTTCAGCCATACGATGAGTGTCTTCTTTCTTTTTGAAAGCGTTACCCTCTTCTTTGTATGCTGCAATAATTTCAGCAGAAAGTTTCTCAACCATGTTTTTTCCACCACGTTTTCTTGCAGCTTGGATGATCCACTTATTACCAACAGAAATTTTTCTGTCTGCACGTATTTCCATTGGCACCTGAAATGTAGCACCACCGATACGGCGACTTTTCACCTCAACAGCAGGAGTAATATTCTGTACCGCTTTTTTCCAGATTTCCAACGCAGATGACTCTTCGTCTTTCAATTTTGCTTCAACGACGTCCAGTGCTTCATAAAAGATTTTAAATGATCTGGATTTATTTCCATGCATCATCATATCATTAACAAACCTGGTAACAAGTACATCGTTAAAAACGGGGTCTCCTTCGCGGACTCTAATTTTGTTTTTTAACTTTCTCATACCTCAAATTATTTTTTGGGTTTTTTGGCTCCGTACTTAGACCGTCTTTGAGTCCGACCTTCAACACCTGAGGTATCAAGTGCCCCACGGACGATGTGATAACGTACACCTGGTAAATCTTTCACACGTCCACCTCTGATAAGCACAATACTATGCTCTTGGAGATTGTGACCTTCACCTGGGATATAGGCATTCACCTCTTTTCCATTGGTTAAACGGACCCTTGCAACCTTACGCATTGCAGAGTTTGGTTTTTTCGGAGTTGTTGTATAAACCCTTGTACACACCCCACGACGTTGTGGGCATGAATTTAACGCCGGAGATTTACTTTTCTCCACCTGACGTTTTCTTCCTTTACGAACTAACTGTTGTATTGTTGGCATATTATCCTTATTAAACAAAAAACAACTTTTCTAAATTGGACTGCAAAGGTATTTCTTTTTTTGTTATTAACAAGCCCCTTTTGAAAAAATCTCTGTGTGCAAGCTATTTTTATTCAATTTTGAATGATTATAATTTATAAAAGCCCTAATGCATCAGGTACACATATAATATTGTGTAAGAATTTGCAAGTAATTAAATAGTTATTATTTTTGTAAGCCATTTTAAAAAGGCAAATTTTGAATTTCTCACAATAAATTTTTCAAATTATTATGAAAACCTATCAAACGAGTGAAATAAAAAACCTGGCACTGCTAGGGAATTCGGGCTCAGGAAAAACCACATTAGCAGAAGCCATGGTTTTTGAAAGTGGTGCATTAACAAGAAAAGGTGATATTTCATCAAAAAACACGGTGTCGGATTACAAGCCGATTGAAAAAGAGAATGAGAATTCTGTGTTTTCATCCGTTGTGTTTGCCGAACATAAAAACAAGAAAATCAACTTTATTGACAATCCGGGCATGAGTGATTTTGTCGGGAGTGTCATTAACAGTCTTCATCCTGCAGATGCAGTGGCCATGATTATTAACGCGCAGAATGGTGTTGAAGTTGGTACCGAAATACACAAACGCCTAATGGAGCAGTTTGAAAAACCAATGATTATTGGCATCAACCATCTGGATCATGAGAAAACCAATTATGAGCGTACCGTTGAGATGATTAAAGAAACCTTTGGCGGCAATGCTGTTAGTGTACAGTTTCCTGTAAATCCGGGCATTGACTTTGACAGCATTATCGACATATTGGAGATGAAAATGTACACCTATAAGGACGGGAAAGCAAGTATCTCTGACATTCCTGCAGAACATACCGACAAAGCGGAAGAATTACGTTTGGAGCTCGTTGAAAAAGCTGCTGAAGCTGATGACAGCCTGATGGAAGTTTTCTTTGAAACCGAAAGTTTGACTGATGAACAATTAATGCAAGGAATGACTCAGGGAATTCTTACCGGTGCATTAAATCCGATTTTCTGTTTTTCTGCAAAACCACAAATCGGAATTAATCGTTTTATGGATTTTATTGCTGACGTAATGCCAAGTCCCGATCAGGTTGCGCCAATAAAAGACAAAGCAGGTAATGATGTGAAATACGATGCATCAGCACCATTTAGCGCATTTGTTTTCAAAACTTCAAACGAAGAACATATTGGAGAAATTAACTATTTCAAAGTAATTACCGGAGAAATTCACGAGGGTATGGATGTGACTAATGTCCGTAAAGGCTCTAAAGAACGGATTACGCAATTATATGCATGCGCCGGAAAAGACAGAACCAAAATTACTAAGCTAGTAGCAGGAGATATCGGTGCAACAGTAAAAATGAAAGTTACTAAAGCAAACGACACACTCGTTGCTCCCGGAAATGATATTGAATTTCCTGAAGTTAAATATCCGGAACCAAAATTCAGAACTGCAATTCGACCATTATCGGAAGGTGATGAAGAAAAACTTGGAGATGCATTACATAAAATGCACTTGGAAGACCCAACTTTGAAATTAGTTCATTCTAAAGAATTAAAACAAATGATTGTAAGCGGTCAGGGAGAATATCATATGAATATTCTTAAATGGCACTTAAACAACATATTTAAAGTGGAGACAGAATACCTTGCTCCTAAAATTCCTTATCGTGAGACCATCACCAAAAAAGCACAATCCGATTATCGACATAAAAAACAATCCGGTGGATCGGGTCAATTTGGCGAAGTTCATATGATTATAGAGCCGATTATTGAAGGTATGGTTGATCCCGAGATAATGAAAATCAACGGAAAAGAGTATAAACTCAATATTAAAAACCGTGACGAAATCGAACTGGAATGGGGTGGAAAATTAGAATTTTTCAACTGCATTGTCGGAGGATCGATTGATGCACGTTTTATGCCTGCCATTTTAAAAGGCATCATGGAAAAAATAGAAGAAGGTCCGTTAACCGGTTCATATGCTCGTGATATTCGTGTTTATGTTTACGACGGGAAAATGCACCCTGTTGATTCCAATGAAATCTCTTTCAAACTTGCAGGTCGTAATGCGTTTAGTACAGCATTTAAAAATGCGGGTCCGAAAATTATGGAACCTATTTATAATGTGGAAGTATTGGTTCCGTCAGACCGTATGGGTGATGTGATGAGTGATTTACAGGGTCGTCGTGCTATTGTTCAAGGTATGAGCAGTGAAGCCGGGTTTGAAAAAATCTCAGCAAAAGCACCATTGGCTGAACTGGGCACTTATTCAACTGCATTACAATCTATTACTGGCGGACGTGCTATGTATAGTCTTGAATTTGCGGAATATTCACAAGTCCCTGGTGATATTCAAACTGAGTTGCTTAAAGCATATGCTGAAGCACAAGAAGAAGATTAAAACACAAAAATATCTCACAATGAAAAGAAGCCGGTTTTGCCGGCTTCTTTCTTTTAAACATGGATACTAACCCGAATTAACTGTATTGCACCTTTCTTTCTATGATTTGCCTTCCTGTTTTGTAAACTAGTCCCACATTTTTTAGTGTCGAAAAGTTTTGTGGATAATTACCTTTTCCTCTTAAGGATAATTGTTTTTTACTTCGCTTTCTTTCCGATCCCGAATCACAGAATATTATTTTTGGGTGTTCGGGACAAAAACAAATATAATTTGCTTAGGAGTTTTTGTGAAAAGAAAGCGAACAAAGAAAATCTGGTGGGCTAGGTAAAACAAGTTTAATCTACGAACTCTGGATATTACGTTATGAGAAATAAATATATTACCTGTTTTTGAACGTGATGAATAATCCGGGCAATGCACTAATCCCGAATCAACTGAATTGTACCTCTTTTTTCAATAACTTGACCTGTAGTATCGACTGCCTGTATTGCATAAAAATACACACCTTCTGCGGCATCCTGATTTCCTGCAAATTTTCCGTTCCAGGTATCATTAACATCTGACCACTCATAAATCAACTGACCTGCACGGCTAAATATCTTACCTTGAAATCCGGTTAAACTCGGATCAACCAAGACTTTAAACTCGTCAAACTGTCCGTCTCCGTTCGGCGTGAAGAAATTAGCACAACGAATCAAGGCTTTATCGGGCTGAATATCTGACACAATCATCTCATCTTCACAATAAGCTTTTGTTACATGCAGACGAATTGTATTGGATATTTGTGTTAAGTCAAGAGTTGGAGCTTTAAGTGTTGAAACTAGTTCGCCATTAACATACCATTGATATTGAACATCATTATTAAATTCATCAATGCCTTTTGTTTTATTGGTCATGCGCACTGACATTCCGTCCAATGCAGTTTGAAACTCAAAATCAGCCTGCAAATCATTTTGCTCCCCGATGCTGAATTGCTCTGTTATTATACATGCATTTTTGTCAACTATTTGAAGTTGATAGTCTCCCGGATTAAGTGGTATTATTTTCTGTAATTCAATTTTCTCTTGATTTAAGAAAGCATTCAAACGATTGGAATTTGCACTTTCAATTCGCAAACTTGCCTCCTGATTACAAGTTGGTTGATTAATCACCATATTATAGTCCGGCTTTTCAGGAAGTTCAAACAGGAGCGTATCATGTAATTCACAATCTTTTTGATAATGGGTAATGTAACAATAAATCGGATCGGAATTTTCATAATCAAAATTCAAGCGATACGCATGATTTTCAATCCTTTCTACACTTCCGTTTGACAAACTCACATCAATTTTTTGATTTTGCTCAATATCGAGCTGAATGACAGCATTATCAAGATAACAACGCGGGGCTTTTACAATTTCTACTTCCGGCATATTCGCAGGAATAAATTCCACGATAAAGCCGATGGTAAATGTTCCGATTTCATCCGTTTGAGAATAAACCAGCTCATACTTACTATACTGTTCAGCCATTATGGACAAGTCTGTTCCGCTTTTCTTAATGGACAAACCATCCGGCAAACGGAAATCCCCTGGGTGAGCTACTAAATTAATTGAAAACTCCAATCCACAGACCAAGGTGTCTTTCAGATCAGGCATTTCAGGTTGTGCGACAAAAGAAATCATCATTGTATCCAATCTGTTTCCAGATTTTGACGCAAGAATCAGCAGGTAATCTCCAGGTGTATCGGCTTCAAGCTTCGTGTTTTGTTTATTCGTGTGAATCGTCAATCCGTCATCGATAAATAAAAGCTTATACTTCTTAATGTCGATTGGAATTTCAATTTGGCTTTGATACGTACAATACGTACTCTTACAACCTGTTTGTTTCTCCTCAGCATTATCAGCAATGACGGGGCTTTCTTCAAGTTGTGTAGAATTTGCTTTATTCGTAGTGTTTGGGTTTATGATTGGCGCATTATCAGTTGTCTGATATGCTTCGGTATTCAATGGTTTCGGGCTATATGCAGGATTTGTGTTGTTAGTTATTTGCAGTGCAAGGAAAACCAACAAACTAATTGCAGCAACAATGGCAATTCCTCCTACAAACGGATTTATTGTCTGCAAGAAAGATTGTTTTGGATAATGCTGCTGTAAATTCGCTTTCAGCTTTGGCGGGGGAGTAACTTCCATCCCGTGCATTTTATCCTGAATATGTTTATCAAACTGCTTCATTTGTTTTGCATTAATTTATTTTGAAGTGCTTTTCTGGCTTTTGCAAACTGTGTTCGGGAAGTACTTTCCGTGATATTTAACATTTTGGCGATTTCCACATGCTTGTATCCTTCAATAACAAAAAGGTTAAATACGGTACGGTATCCGTCGGGCAATGTTTGTATATGCTGCAATATTTCCTGTTCAGACATTCCGGACACGATGTTATCAGCTTCTGCGGCTGAATATTCGTGATAACCATCATCTAAACTGGAAAAACTATATCTGTTTTGCTTTCGCAGATAATTGATTGCCGTATTCACAGTAATCCGTTTTAGCCAGCCTTCAAAAGAACCTTCAAATCGATAGCCTTCTATTTTATTAAAAATGGTTAAAAAGGCTTCTTGCAAAATGTCTTCTGCCGAGGAAGCGTCTCTTGCGTAGCGCAAACATATCCCAAACAAAACCGGCGAATACGCATCATACAAGCGATCAAAGGCTTTATGGGAATGTTTTTTACACTGTTTAACAAGTTGCTTTTCCTCCTTCATTTTTACATTCTGGGTATTAGACAGTACAAGTTTTTATTTCGTTGTCTGCATGTATAGATATTTTTTTAAAATTACGAAAAATATTTTGGCTTCAATTCGCAGGAAATGATAATTCAAAAAATATTTGATTCAGAATTATTATTGCATCTAATAGGAAAGGCTATCGCGCATTTGCTTTGCCGAAATACAATTGATTTAACATTTGATGCAGTTTCGGGGCAAATTTGTAATAAAAGCGTCTGTCTTCAAAACCCAGCACCCACTTTAGTCCCTGAACAGGATCCAGCACAAAAATTTCATCCGCAGTTTTCAAATCATCCGCATGAACAATGCAATCGTCAAACACTTTAATATTAAGACGGACACAGGCTTCAATCACTTTTTCACGCATAACATCCTCAATGGCACCTTCCTTTATTGCGGGTGTATAAACAGTGTCATGATCCAAGAGCATGAAGTTTGCACCAACAAAACGCGCTACATGATTCATTTCATTTAACAAAACCATTTGGTCTAATCCGTTTTGGTACATGCTGTTGATTGCAGAGGTTTCCGTTGCCGAGACACCCACATCAAAAACTTCGGCTGACCCTGAAAACAGGCGATTTTTCCGGAAAATATCAACTTTTAATCCTTCCGAATTCATGTGAAATTTTTGACGATTAAGGGATTCGGCTGTCATCAGATAACTTGCTTCCTTCCCGGGAGTATCAACAAAAAGCAACATTTTCAACAAGCCTCCCTGATAAATTCTGTTCATCTGAAACAAATGCTGAATATCCTGAGCAAAGGTATTGGCAGTCATCCATGCAGGGAGTTTTATGCCTTTATAATTTGCATATTTTTCAATTTTCCGAAATTCATCTTGATAAAAAGGCAAGGCAGAAGACAGGACAAACCATGTAAAATTCAATCTGTTAACACCTTGCAACACCGCATCGGTAGCACAAAAGAGGGCTTCGTTTTTTATCAGATCACCATTATATATGATATGTCGGCTCATATTTTACAGAAATTCAGCAATGGATTTCATGAAATTCTCATTCGAATTTACTTTTATACCTCTCACTCCTACCCGCTCAGCAGCCAAAATATCACGATCCGAGTCCCCAATCATTACGGATTGATCTGTATCAATATTAAATCGGGAAATTGCTTTTTCAAGCAACAAACTATTGGGCTTTCTGCAAAGGCATTTCTCAATTTCATCATGATGAGGACAAGCATAAATGGCATCAAATGCAATTTGCAGACGAGCCATTTGTTCTGTCAATAAATTATGCAAACAATCCACTTTATCTTTGCTGTACAATCCCTTTGAGATTCCACCCTGATTGGTTATCATGATCAGCAACCAACCGGCTTCTTTAAGTTTTTTTAATCCCTGTAATACGCCAGGATTTAGTACAAAATCATCAATATTTGTCACATAACGACCAATCTCTCTGTTAATTACACCATCTCTATCAATAAATATTGCCTTTTGTTTCATAAGATCAAAAATTAAATGAGGTGAGATTTTGAATAAAGACCGATATTAAAGACGGATCAATCATCATGGGATATGCAAATCCGAAAATTGCGCCCCAAAAATGCGCATCATGTCCAATATTATCTTTTCCGCGTTTTCCCATAACATAGGAATAAATCAGGTAAGCAACACCGAACAAAATTCCGGGAATCGGGATAATCCCAAAGAAATATATCATATTCCATGGCATAAAAAATATGCTCGTAAAAACCACTGCAGACACCGCACCGGATGCTCCCACGGCATTATAATGCGGATTGTCTTTATACTTCGCGAGGCTAAATAAGCTGCTAAACACAATGGAAACAAAATACAAAATCAAAAAATGAAGTATCGGATTGTTAAAGGAAGGATGAATCTCGAAAATATACAGCACGCCGCGTCCGAAGGAAAATAAAACCAACATGTTAATGATCAAATGCATCCAATTAACATGCAAAAAGGCATGCGTAATCAAGCGATACCATTCGTTGCGATGAATTACCTGATAGGCATTAAATTGCAATTTATAAAAGCCGGATTTATCCCTCCAGGTTTGCCATGTTATCAGTCCTGTAACGCCAATAATCAAGTATAATATCCATTCATTTCCGCTCATGCATTCATTATTTTATAAATCATTTCTCGCATTAATTCTCCTTCATCAGTTTCACCAGAGCCGACCCCCTTTAGTTTCATATCGTATTCCCGCATAATGGAGACAATTTGTACTAAACGTCTGAGATTATAATTTCGTGCCGCTCTTATGTATTCATCCACAAAAAAAGGTGAAACCCCAATAGATGCCGCAGCATTATTCTTTGACCGGTCTTTTAAACTGTGATAAATCATCAGTTTTTTAAAATAAGAAAACAGAATTCCCATTGTCAACACAGCCGGATAATTGCGTGGATTTTTTCCGAAGTGCATAATAATCCGATAGGCTTTTGGCTTATCTTTTGCACCCAGCGCCCGCTGGAGTTCAAAGACATTATACTCCCTGCTAATCCCGATATTGTCAATTACCATTTGCTCAGTAATTGTGGTTTGACCGGCGGGCATAGAAATTTGCAATTTACGCAGCTCATTCACAATTTTCGACAACTTTGCCCCAACATTTTCGGAAATCAACATCGATGCTTTTGGCTCAATTTGTAAACCGTGATTCATTACCCAAGTTTCTATCCATTCATGGATTTTATTTTCGTAAACGGGCTTAGCTTCAAATAAAACAGCAGTTTTTGCAAGCGTTTTAAAAACCTTCAGTCGCTTGTCAATTTTCTTGTATTTATAATTAAAAACAAGAATTGTACTGTTTAAGGGTTGCTCTGCGTAGGATTCAAGCAGTTTGATGTCTTTTAATTCCTGCGCTTCTTTAACAATCAGCACTTGATGATTTGCCATCATCGGAAAACGCAAAGCCATTTCTGTGATTTGATACATATTCGTGTCTTTTCCGTAAAGCACGCTTTGATTAAATGAGCGCTCGCTTTCACTCAAGACCGATTTTGCAATTTTATCGGTAATTTCATCAATAAAAAAGGGCTCATCCCCATAGAGAAAATAGATGGGTTTGTATATCCTCTTTTCGATATCCTTTATTATTTGTGCAAATGTCATAAGGACAAATGTACATGATTTTTTTGAAATTTCCGCAGGAAAACAGGAGACAAGAGGCAAGAGGCAGGAGGCAGGTTGTAGGATTTAGGTGCTAGAAAAAATGTGCTAAATGGTGTAATGACAAATTAAAAGGAAGCACCAAAAGACAAAAACAAGGAAATAACAAAAGACAAATAACAAACCAGCCTGCCGGCTGGCAGGTAAGCTCCAAAAGACAAATTCCAAAATTCAAACGATAACAGTGTTTATTATTTGATGCTTAAACCAACAGATTTCTCACCCCCTCTTTCATCGGGGTTCGAAATGACATTTCAATAAATTTTGGGGGGGAAAGGGCGATGACATTTTTGGTGCATTCAACACTTTGTCATCGCCCTTTTCCCCATTCCCACAATGAAATTTGGTCATTTCGAAGGAGGTACGACTGAGAAATCTGTTCCAACCGAATAACAATCGTTTTCTTGACTCAAGGCTTCGGCTTACCAACGCACATGCCATCGCTTAGCGAAACTTTGAGCAAAAATTTCTCGCGCTATCGCTTTACCCTTTCTCCCAATTATTTTAATTTAACTCAACAAAACTTCATGAAAACAAAACTGCAATATTATCTTTGCGCGAAGAAAAATTGTTAATGGCATCTTTGGCTTCAAATATTCCCAGGTTATACCTGATAAAAATTGCGAAATGGTTTATGATGACCATGCCAATTATTGTCTTGTTTTATCAGGAAAACGGGCTGGGAATGACCGAAGTTCTGACCCTGCAAGCAGTTTATTCCATTGCAATTGTTGCCCTTGAAATTCCGTCGGGATATGCTGCCGATGTTTGGGGTAGAAAAACCACCTTAATTATTGGAAGTATCCTAGGAGTTGTCGGATTTTCGATATACAGTTTCTCTTTCGGATTTTGGGGTTTTATGGCTGCAGAGCTCACATTAGGAATCGGACAAAGTTTTATTTCCGGCTCTGACTCGGCAATGCTTTATGACAGCCTAAAATCAAACAACCGACAGGCTGACTATTTAAAATATGAAGGGCGTGTAATTTCAATCGGAAATTTTGCAGAAACACTTGCCGCCATTGCCGGAGGATTATTGGCAGAAGTAAGTTTACGGCTTCCGTTTCAAGCACAGGTATTTGTGGCTTTAATTGCTGTTCCGGCTGCAATCACACTCATTGAGCCTCCACGAATAAAAAGTTTGGGACAAGGTAGCTTAAAGCGGATATTGCATGTCGTGAAAGACTCACTAATTGACAATAAAGTATTGAGATACAACATTTTATTCTCAGCAATCACAGGATGCGCAACCTTGAGCATGGCATGGTTTATTCAACCATATATGGATCAAATTTTACATTTTTCCAAAGCCGAAATCGGGATAGCTTGGGCGGTGTTAAATTTGAGTGTGGGATTAATGAGCTTAATCGCTTATAAAATTGAAGCACGTGTCGGCGACAGAAATAGCATTATCGGTTTTATGCTGATTATCTTGATCGGATATGGAGCCATGGGACTAATCAGCAGTTTATGGGTAATTCCTTTTGTTATGCTGTTTTATATGATGCGAGGAGTCGCAACACCGGTGCTTAAAGATTACATCAACCGATTAACAGACTCTGAACATCGTGCGACAGTTTTGTCTGTCAGAAATTTCATTATTCGAATTTTATTTTCAATTATCGGCCCATTTTTAGGATGGTACAGCGATTTATACAGCTTGCAAAATGCGCTTTTACTGGCAGCCATTCTTTTCTTTAGTTTCGGAATGATTAGTGCGATTATTTATATCAGCAGCTATCGGCATAATATCGGTGAATAAATTAGATGTTAAAATGGTATTACATTCGCCTATGGCGGGCAGATAAGTTTTTTAGAAACGAGAATAACGCAATATTTGGCGTTTTCTTGCAGAGACTACTTATCTCCGGTTTCGATAACATCCGCTTCATAATTATATTCTGAGCCACGTGCTGAATGAGGGATAGTAAATATTCCTAACAAAACGATTCCTGCCAGAATGATAATCCAGCGTCTTGTTTGCTTTAGATTCAGCAACATTGCAGCGAGCCAAAAAACACCCGCAATTAAGGTTTTATTATCCGTCAAATCATATCCAACAGGAAAACCTGTCCAGGCTTGTCCAAATGCAAAGTACTGCACAATGGGACCAAAAATAAAACCGCCGATTGCTAGCGACGAAAATGTCCAAATAGCGATTCGTTTTATGTTTCCAATATTGAAAATTGCCATCAGCAAAGCAACTGTACTAAGCAGCATTGCGAGAAACATAGCTAAGATATGTGGAATTAATGCCCATGCCGGCACATTGCCTTTAAAGCGAACGATTGCAGATTCTTCTTCTGTGGAGAATAACAAATTGTTTTCATCAAAAATCAATATATGATATTGCAATTTCCCTGCGGCCGGTTGAATCGGCAAGGAGGCAATCCATTGATTATCAGTTTCAACCATAAGAATGGTATCAAATTCAAAATTTCCTGGATATTTCTTAAACACCACTTTGGCATCACTAATCCCATCAGATGTGGGAAGCTCAACCATACACCCATCGCCGTGTGATGCAGAGCGAGTCAAGTCAAAGGCATAAGTTTCCCCATTAATTTCTGTTTTAAAGTCAAGCGGGTAAGTCGGTCCGGTTTTCCGTTGGTAATAAGATGCTGCAAGTGTAATTATTACAGCAAAAATCCAAATAAGCGCCTTTTTCATGTTCTGATTTTTTAAAATTCGACCTCCAATTTCATGGGTTTATCATCTCTGACAATTTGTAATTCAACCTTTTGCCCTTTTTTGAATTTCGACAAAGATTCCATGTAATCGTAAATATTTTCAATCTCAAACTCGTCAATTTTATGAATCACATCTCCTTTTATGATTCCAGCATTTTCTGCGGGTCCACCCGGACGCACGCCATCAACTGCCAATCCGTTTTCTACTCTACCGGTAACATCGGGCATAATTCCCAGAGTCACTTTCATTCCGCCTCCGTGTCGTACTCTTCCTTCTTGTTTTTGCTTTTGAAAAGTGAGCTTTATATCAGGATGAGACAAACTATCAATTAATGCAATTGACAAAGCGCCAACTTGCTGAATCCCCTCAAAATTAATACTCTCAATATTATCATCAGGGGTATGATAATCATCATGCAATCCGGAATTAAAAAACAAAACCGGAATATTTTCTGAAACAAATGATGCCTGATCTGAGCCGGCAAATCCCCCACCCGACATGGCAATTTCCAGAGGATTATTTTGAAAATGATTCAAAACCCCCTCAAACTCAGTAGCAGTTGATGTTCCGCTAATGCTGATACGATTTTCCTGCACACGTCCAACCATATCGAGATTCAGCATTGCACGAATTTTTTCCATAGGAATTGGGCTGTTTTCCACAAAATATTTTGATCCGATAAGGCCTTGCTCCTCTGCCGCAAACAAAATAAATGCAAGATTTACATCTGGATTTTGTGTGGCATAATAATCGGACAACATCAAAACCAGCGCAGCACCGGAGGCATTGTCATCGGCGCCGTAATGAATCTCATGACGCTCAGGACTTCTGGAACCGGAACCATATCCGCCCCAGCCCAAGTGATCGTAATGCGCACCAATTACTATCCACTCGTCGGAATCGTCAACTGTTCGATAAGCAATGGCATTTCCGGTGGTACTTCGTTGAATTTCAATGTTTGTATGTGCTGAAATCTCGATGTTTTCAAACCCTATTTGTGTTTCGCTTTTTAATTCTTCCCTAAATTTTTCCATGCTTGGATACTTATCTGCCAGCAATTCTTCATAGCAAGCATTTTGCGCAAACTGAATCGCTGGGATATCAAGCCGAATCATACTTCGTGTAAAGTAGAACGGATAAAATTCAGAATCAGTTCCCCAATCATCATTTGCAACGAAAATTACCCCTCCGGCGCCCAAACGTTGAGCACGACTTGCCATTTGCACCAATTCACGATATGCAGGAATCTCACCTTCAGCAAATTCGGGAAACACAAGCAGCCATTGTCCGTTAAGGGATTCTGGCACTTCTTCTGGCAACTCTGAAAGTGCGATTACACCGGATTTAAAATCTGCATTAGCTGAAAAATTATACAACGAATAATTGTCCTGAGAAATCATTTCCCCGTTAATTTTCAAACGATTATCATCTGCCTGACGGATTGATGTTGTGATTTCGAAATCCTGATAAAAATCGTCATCAAATAAAGACAAACCGGATTTTTTAAATTGTTGCGTAAAATAAACATGAGCCAAACTGTCCCCTTTTGATCCGGGGAAACGCCCTTCTAACTCATCTGAAGCTAAATATTTCAAGGCATCTTTGGCAAGATTAATATTCTGTGAAAAGAGTGATGACAAGGAAATCAAAATCACACTCAGAAATACAGCAATTCGTTTCATAGGCATTTTTTAAGCATAAAATCAACAGCCAAAATAATAAAAAGTTCTTTGTTAAACGAACATATTAAAGATTAGAAAACCAGTTAAAATTTTATTCCAAAATCCTTTCCATGAGGAATAAAATTACATGAAAACACAAGTTAAAAGAAAATATTAACACTTAGTTAACAGTCTGTTTTTCTGTAAATTAAGCTAGCTTTAACAAACTGTGAAATATTTAACAAACATTTAGCTTAGTTTGAATGAACCTTAACAATTTCTGCCTGTTAATGCCGGTATATTTGTAAAAGAAATAATTATTAAAGAAACTAAAAATTAGATATCATGAAAAAACTAATCGCAATTATCGCAATCATTTCAGCATTTGGATTTTCAAATGGAGAAGCAAGTGAGCTTAAAAAAGCAAGTAATAACGAAACTAGCCAAGTAGAGTTAAACATACTCCCATACGGCAAAACGGATTTTGTTCCGATGAAGGCTGTTTATAAACATACAGAATACACGGTTTATCGGGTTCAGTCAGAATTTTTACAGAATATTCCGAGTTGTCAACCGGTTGGTACAGATTACCACTATTTTATTTACAAAAACGGAGCTTTTCTTTTAACAGTAAATGAATGTAATAAAGATAAAGTATTTTCTTACTTGGCAAATAATATGACCGTAGTTTAGTACAAACACGAGTAATCTCAAACAAAAACAGCTGCCGGAATAAACTGACAGCTGTTTTTTTTATTAATAAATTTCTATTATTATTTTTCAAGGAAGCTACCAAGCATAGAGCGTGAACCTTTGCCTTTATTTCCGCCGACAGGGCTAAGCTCTTTTATTAATTTTTTGATTGGCATGGATTGCAACCACACTTTTCCGTTTCCTTTCAGCGTTGCAAGAAACATTCCTTCACCACCAAAAACCATTGATTTTAATCCACCTGCACGTTCAATAGAAAAGTCCACACTCTCTTCAAAAGCTACTACACAACCGGTATCAACACGTAATGTTTCGCCGCGAAGTTCTTTTTCAATCAAGGTACCACCGGCATGAATAAATGCCATTCCATCACCAACCAGTTTTTGCAAAATAAAACCTTCACCACCAACAAGCCCGGAACCTAATCGTTTATTGAGGGTAACAGACATTCTTGTTCCTTTTGCAGCGCAAAGAAAAGCATCACGTTGAGTAATGAGATTTGAATCTAAATTACCAAGTGAGACAGGAACTATAGTTCCCGGATAAGGTGCAGCAAATGCAACATGTGATTTTCCGCTTCCTTTATGTGTAAAGTGTGTTAAGAATAATGACTCACCCGTCAACATCCGGCCACCGGCTTTCAGTATTTTATTAAACATGCCCTGTTTAGGATCTGAACCATCACCCATTTTGGTCTCAAAAGCAATTCCTTCTTCCATGTACAACATTGCACCTGCTTCAGCAATAACGGTTTCCTCAGGATCCAATTCAATTTCAACTAATTGAATATCATGACCCATTACTTTGTAATCAATTTCATGCGATTTCATAATGAATATGTTTTTTTGGTTTCTTTGTTTACAAAGTTAAAAACATATATAGTCTCTGCAAGAAAACGTCAAATATTGCGTTATTCTTATTTCTGAAACAGTCAATTACAAAAGTAA
>JAQIBY010000158.1 GCA_027858835.1 Bacteroidales bacterium
TAGGGAAAGTAACGCGGAGAACCGCAAAGAAGGCACGAAGCTTCGCAAAGGGAAAATAAGATGAATGAGTTTGACACGCGGGAAAATGCACGAATGGAATTGAGTTTGACGCGCAATAAAGTTAGCCACAGATTCACGAATGAAAAGTGAGTTGGACGCGAAAGGAAAGCCACGAATGCACGAATGGAATTGAGTTTGGCGCGCAATAAGGTTAGCCACGAATGCACGAATGAAAAAAGGAGTTTGACGCGTAGGGAAAGTAACGCGGAGAACCGCAAAGAAGGCGCGAAGCTTCGCAAAGGAAAATAAGATGAATGAGTTTAATGCGAGGGAAAAGTACCGCAGAGTTTTACAAAGAAAAATTGAGTTGGACGCGCAGGAAAATTTACCTTTGCGGCCCTTTGCTCCTTTGCGAAACTCTGCGGTACAATAAAACACCTCAGAATAACAAAAAAAAGCCCATCGTTTGATGGGCTTTTTTATTAAATATATTTTTGATTAATCGCGGCGTCTGTGGGGTTTGTCATCCCGACGACCACGGTCACGATCATTACGATCATTACTTCTCGGTTTAAAGTTTTTGCGTTCACGATCACCATCGGTACTACGAATATCACGACGTGGTTCTTCGTAACCTTCTGGTTTCTCAATTAAAGCTTTGCGGCTCAATTTGATTTTTCCAGAACGATCATCAATACCAATAACTTTCACTTGCAGTTTCTGGCCTTCTTTCAGGACATCTTCCACAGCGTGAATACGTCTCCACTCAATTTCAGAAATGTGAAGCAAGCCGTCTTTGCCTGGAAGTATCTCAACAAACGCACCGTAAGATGCAATGGTTTTAACCGTTCCGTCATAAATTTCGCCAACTTCAGGCACAGCAACAATTGCTTTAATGCGATTCATTGCATTTTCAATATCTGCTTTGTTTTCAGCAAATACTTCAACTTGTCCTTTTTCATCCACTTCGTCAATGGTAATGACAGTATTTGTTTCTTTCTGTAATTCCTGAATAATTTTTCCACCTGGTCCAATTACAGCGCCAATCATATCTTTCGGAATGGTAATTCCTTCAATATGCGGTGCGTGTTCTTTATATTCCGGACGAGGCTCAGCAATGGTTTCGGTCATCACACCGAGAATATGCAAACGACCTTGTTTTGCTTGTTCGAGGGCTTCTTTCAGCACGTCAAACGACAATCCGTCCACTTTTATATCCATTTGTGTTGCAGTAATACCGTCTTTTGTTCCGGTCACTTTAAAATCCATATCACCCAAGTGATCTTCATCACCGAGGATATCACTAAGGATTGCATATTTTCCTGATTTTGCATCAGAAATCATTCCCATCGCAATTCCTGAAACTGGTTTTTTGATTTTCACACCGGCATCCATCAGCGCAAGCGTACCAGCACAAACTGTTGCCATTGATGATGAACCGTTAGATTCCAGAATATCAGAAACAATACGTAAAGTGTAAGGGAAATCTGCATTTTTAACGGGCACAATTGGCATCAATGCTCTATGTGCTAAATTTCCGTGACCAACTTCACGACGGCTAGTACCACGACTCGGGCGTGCATCACCTGTACAGAATGGCGGGAAATTATAATGCAATAAGAACTGTTCATAGCCTTTAAACATTGCTCCGTCAAGCATTTGCTCATCAAGCTTAGTTCCTAAAGTTACAGTTGTTAATGATTGGGTTTCACCACGAGTAAAGATTGCAGATCCGTGTGCAGTCGGCAATGCATCAATTTCGCACCAAATTGGGCGAATCTCATCGGTTTTACGACCGTCAAGACGTGTTTTATTGTCAAGCACAGATTCACGCACAGCTTCTTTTTGAATGTCATGGTAATATGCCTTGATGAGTTTGTGATTCACTGTTTCGTCATCCTCATCATACTTTTCCATGTACGCATCAAGCACTTCACTGAACAATTCAGCCCGTTTATGTTTGTCAGCTAAACCTTCTTTTGATATATCATAACATTTCTGATAGCAAGCTGCTTTAATTTCTTCAAGCAATGCCTCATCAGATTCCGGCATAACAATTTCTCGTTTTTCAGATTTCCCTGACTCTTTCATCAGTTCATTCTGAGCCTGACACATCGGGATGATTGAATCGTGAGCTACTTTAATTGCATCCAGCAAATCGATTTCCTGAACTTCATCCATTTCACCTTCAACCATCATGATATTTTCCTCGGTAGCGGCAACAATGATATCAATATCAGCATCTTCATTATCCGAGAGCATAGGATTTACGACAAACTCTCCGTTAATTCGGGAAACGCGTACTTCAGAAATCGGGCCGTTAAACGGCAAGTCAGAAACAGCGATAGCCGCAGAAGCAGCCAATCCTGCCAGAGCATCCGGCATGTCGTTTTTATTTGCTGAAATCAGATTGATTGTCACAAACACTTCATAATGAAATCCGTCCGGGAATAATGGGCGAATTGCACGATCGACAAGTCGAGAAGTTAATATTTCACGATCAGAAGGTCTTCCTTCACGTTTAAGGAAACCACCGGGGAAACGTCCAACCGCAGAATAATTTTCACGATAATCCACAGAAAGTGGGAGAAAATCGACGTCGGCTTTTGGTTCTTTAGATGCGGTTACCGTAGCAAGAAGCATAGTATCTCCCATTTTTACGACAACAGATCCGGTTGCCTGTTTGGCTAGTTTTCCGGTAGAAATCTCAATTATTCTACCATCCGGCAAGTTAATTGATTTGATTGTTTCGTTGTAATTCTTCATAATTTATTTGATACTAAAAAGAGGCAAATAAATGCCTCTTTAATGTTATTTTCTCAGACCCAGTTCTTTAATAATCGCACGGTAACGTTCAATATCACGATCTTTCAGGTAATTTAGCAAACGACGACGTTTACCAACCAGTGATAACAAAGCACGTTGTGTGCCAAAATCTTTTTTGTTTTTTTTCAAATGCTCAGTTAAGTGCTTAATACGGTAGGAAAACAAAGCGATCTGGCTTTCGGCAGACCCTGTGTCTTTGTTAGACTTCCCGTACTGTGAAAAAAGCGCTTGTTTCTTTTCTGCGTCTAAATAATTTCTCATAATTTGTTAATTAAAATAATAACTTGTTGTTTATTTTACTTATTAAGCGTGCAAAAATACTTAAATTCTCTGAGATAAAAAAATGTTAACCAAGAAATTTTTATTTCATTGGGCGCGCTTGGGTTAAATCTTTTAAAGATTTGAAAAACAGGAGAATTAAGCCGAAAAAGAAAAAAATCAATCCGATAATTGTAATAATATTATAACCTTGATGTGCAAATGATTGTGATGCAGTATTCATAAAGCGTAGCGCAATCATAATCGAGGCAAAGTTAATCAGGCTAATTCCCACGGTAATTGTCCATGCAATAATTTTACGAATAATTATTCCTCCATTTAAACGAATCAGAAATAAGATTGCAATCAATGAGATTATTGAAAAAATCATAGCCTCCGTTGCAGTTGCATGGAATAAAAAAACACTGTCCCCGACCAAAGACTTCAACCCCATCGAATTTTGCTCAATGTTAATGCCTAATAAAAGGTTTTCTTCAATTTTCGCCAAAATTAATTTTGGAAATGCTTTTAACACTCCGAGTAAAAACGCCCCGAATAAAAGATTAATTAAGCTTAAAAAAATACAACCTCTGAGATCCCACAACTTATAAATTGTCCTACGTTTATCCATCTATTTCGATATAAATACCCTGTCTAATATTATAGTTGCGAAGATAAAATAAAATAATTAATCGACAAAGTGTAGGAGTCAAATCCAAATCCGCTAATAAACCCCTTGCAAACAGGGGAAATCAAGGAAATATGTCTAAAAGGCTCGCGTTTTAGTAAATTTGAGATATGAACTTCAACAACTGGCGTATCGATTGCAGCAACTGCATCTCGTATAGCCACAGAAGTATGAGAATAACCTCCGGCGTTTAAAACAACACCGTCAAATTTTTTATTAACATCTTGTAAACATTCAACGATTTCACCTTCGATATTTGATTGGAAATAAACGATTTCAAGATCGACAAACATGCTTTTTAGTTTTTCAAAAAAACTTTCAAAACCAATATTTCCATATATTTCAGTTTCACGCTCACCTAATAAGTTGAGATTTACACCATTAATTATTTGGATCTTCTTTTTCATTTCACTTCATTTAGGAGAAACTATTCATTCTTTGCTTTCAAGAAACAAATGTAATGAATAATACTGATTTGCATTAAATTGAGGTAAATCTGTTTTTTATAAATATTAAAAGTATTCATTGATGTCTGATAAAACTTTTGAGATTCCGAACAGCTTAAGTTTGGCTTAAACAAAAACAAACTAAAAATTAAGATTATGTACTTGATTTCTTTCAAATTAAACAGTTGTAATTTATTTAACACGGAACGAAATTCACAGCAACTTTATGTAAATGTAATCATTTTAGATTCATCACCTCCGTCTTACAGGCTTTTTATTTACACTGCTAGACGAAGAGGTTGGCTTACGTGAAGGGACTCTTGGATGGTTATTATCATTTTGAACATTCGGACGGTGAGGTTTTGGAGGCGGTGGATTGTAATGAGGATGAGGATGTGGCGTAGGTGGAGCGGGTTGATTTATTATAACAATCGGCTCTGGAGCTGGATAAAAATTGACATCGCTTGCCTCGGAATATGCTCCTTCATAAACAACAATGCAAGATGAACAAAGTGAAATAATTAGTAAAGCGAGAAATAGTAAATTTTTAGACATCATAAGGGCATATTTAAATACTATTTATATCAAAAACCACACCAAACATGTCAGTAATTATGAAAATATTTATTATTCATTGACGAAAGCACTAAAAATGGCAAACTCCTACTTGAAATTATTCGTCATTTTGCCAATACAAGCAACGATAGTAGTACCATCAATTTATCACATTTTACAACTCTATATTCTTTACTAACGATCTGAAATTTATGCTTGATTTTATGCTTCCCCCCAAGTTTTTTTGCTTGATCCGTTTTTGATAGCGTGAGTGTGAGAGTGAATTAAGAGAAACAAAAAAAGGCAGAAACCTGTGTAAGCTTCCAGAAATTCGTCAATTTAAAATTCATGAATCCTCAATTGTTTCTCGTTTTCATAAAATTGTGTATGATTTACCGATTGTCATAACTTTTAATTGGAATATGTGGGATGAAGGTCGAAAAATGCTAAACGATACACATTTCAATTATGACACAATTGATATCCCAACAAAATGCAAGCTGATTACTATGATTATTTGCAGCAATCGCTTTTCTGACGGCGCATTGGTTTCAGCCTTTGAAACAGGCTTGATTTTGAAATTATAATAAGTTAGTTGTAATGCTCTCCCCTAACAATTTATCCTAAAGCAACATCTAAAAGCATCATAGTAGCAAAACCAAGCATCGCACCTATTGTCGATAAATCCGTTTCATTTCCCATTTGTGACTCAGGTATTAATTCTTCAACTACAACAAAAATCATTGCTCCCGCAGCAAAGGAAAGCGCATAAGGTAGTATAGGGGTAATCGTTAAGACTAAATATGCACCTACAACACCGGCAATCGGTTCAACAATACCTGACAATTGTCCGTAATTAAATGCTTTAAATCTCGAAAGGCCCTCTCTACGAAGCGGTATCGAGACCGCTGCTCCTTCAGGGAAATTTTGTAATCCAATACCAAGTGCCAAAGCAATTGCCCCTGAAAGCATACCGACATCAGGGTTATTTGCCAGGGCACCAAATGCAACACCAACAGCTAAACCCTCAGGTATATTATGTAAAGTTATCGCAAGTACAAGCAAAATACTTCGTTGCCAAGATGTTTTTATGCCTTCAGCCTTGTCAGTGGATAATCCCAAATGTAAGTGCGGTAAGATTTTATCTATAATAAGCAAAAAAGCGCCTCCGGATAGAAACCCAATTACAGCAGGCATCCATGCAACAGAGCCGCTTTCTTCAGACATTTCAATGGCGGGTTTAAGTAAAGACCAAAAGCTGGCTGCGATCATTACTCCTGCTGCAAAACCTAGCATAGAGTTCAGAACTTTTTTATTAATCGTTTTAAAAAAGAAAACCATTGAAGAACCTGCCGCTGTGACAAACCAAGTAAAAAGTGTTGCCCCTAAAGCCAAAAATATCGGATTGTAATTGAGTAAAAATTCTAATTTCATAATGTTCTAATATTAGTTCCTAGCAAAACATTCAAATATAATTAATTAGATAAGTTATTGTTCAAACAAACTCTCAAGATTTTGACATCCAAAACCCACAATAAAATGCATAAAGTATTGTATGAAATGAAAATCGAGCTTAAGGACAAAAATAGCTAATTAGTTTAAATTTTCACATAATATTTGAACTGGCATAAAGCGAATAAAGCAAATATAAAATTTAAATGAAAATATTGAGTTCTCAAAGCATCCCAACCCAAGGTTCGAGCTCCGCTATTTCCTATATCCTGAAAATTTATTAATTTAGGCATCTTATTTGAATTGCACTTGCAATTATATATTATCTAATTATCAAAAGACAAGGTTTATGAAATCAATTTCCATTTATGTGATTATTATTATTGCTGCCATTTTAACATCATGCAATCAAAAGCAATTAGAGATTAAAACCAATTATTCGGATCTGCCGGAAACCGAAGCGCAGAAATTCGAAGAAGTGTTAGAAGCTAAAGGAAAGAGTCTTACAACAAACTCAGTCGATATAATGAAAGACTATACGAAAAAGTATCTTTTAGCTTCAAGTAATCCGACAAGCAGCGGTATTGTGACAAATTATTTTTGGTATGTATATAATGCTTTGCCCGAATTTGTTGACGAAAGCGAACGACATCAGGGATATTACGTAGGTGATAACGACCAATCCGAAGAAGAAAGGCTTATCGCTTATGCAATTTATAAAATAGACCGTAGCCCCGAAAATCTTACTAAAGTGTTTGAAATGATTAAACCAGAACTAAAAGACATTGTTTCTGAAAATCTTTACCATAGCTTGGGAGTTAATCAGGAGTTTGAAAAAAGAATTAGGTCATACGATATTCTTGTAGAAATTGATAATTATAAAGAATTACTAACAAAAGCCTACATGCATGCCGATACCGCAACAGGAATTTTATATGACTATGGAGATACATTAGTTTTTGAAACTTTTAATAATGCTTATGGTATGGATGTTTACAGTTTAACTGAAATAATATGCCAACATTTGGCAATCGACAGATACGACCCGCTCTACGGAAACAATTCTTTATCGTTTTGGATGCGTAGAAACCACGAAGGTAATATGGAAACTGTTTACGATATTTTAAATGAAATCAAGACAATTTATGCAAATCAAGACACGGAAGAACCCGAAAAAACAACAGATGAAACAAAAACCTATAAGAATGTAAAAAGCTTTACCGGTATGTTTAATATGTTGGTACCGGGAACTGATGGCACATGGTTTTTGTTTCACGACAAAGAAGGAAATGAATACGATTTTTTTGATAACGGAGATTGCCAAAAAGCACGTGATTTATTTTATAGCGTTCAGCCTATGAACAGCGATCATCAATATCAAAGCACAGAGTTTCATGTAGAATACATAACAAAAGAAGTTGAGTTTTTAAATAAAGCTGAAGGAGGTACCATAATGCGAGAAATAGATGTAATTACAAAAATCGAAGAACTATAGATTTGTGTTAACTTCTGAAAGTTTTTTCTTTACCTGTTGGCAAGTAATATTTTAAGCTGTATTGTCTGTGATATGGATAAATTCTGTGATAGCAACTCTATAAAAATTAAGACTTTGATGTAGCTTAACATAAAAAAGGCTCGGAACGCCTACCGGACGGGCAGATAAAGAAAAAAGTGCGGCTTGCAAGTTTAAATTGCAAATTTCAACAGCCTTTTGTCGAGCATTTTACAGTCTACACTTCATTTTAGACTGTAAAATGAAGTGTAGTTTGTATGTGTTATTTAAAACCTTAAGAATATTTCATTTAAAAAAATGGTGGTTTTATTAAGTGAATTGTAAAAAATATTATATTTTTGAATTGACTTGACAATTTTGTTAATGGATTCTGCATTATTATCAAGTCAAGAATTGAAAAAACTGAATTTTTAGAACCCACCAAAAAATAATTGTATACATTATGAAAAAAAGCATTTGTTTTTTTATCTTGATCACAGTTTTTTTCTGTTCATGTGAAAATAAAAATGAATTAATTGTAGCAGAAACTTATGATTCAATAAATAATTATATTAAAAAGCAAGCTCATGATAGTATATCATTAGATGTTGGAGTTATTACTGCTGCCAACCTAAAAGGCACATATTATGATGAAGTATTGGATGAAGATCTCATTTATGTGTACAATGATGTTACTGATCACCGTTTGATTTTTGTTAATACCCAAAATAAAATCCGATATGAAGTTGATGTGACGGAATTCCGCAAACAGGGTTTCCAAACCGAAAATGTTGATGTCGTTTCTTTGGATACCATTATCATTTTGACACGCCAAACCAACCAATTGTATTTTCTTAATCGTGAAGGTGAGATTTGGAAACATATGGATTTGAATGAAATTTTGCCATTTACATATGACAGATATGAATGTGGAGCATGCGTTTTTGCACCCATGATGTTTAATAAGGAAAGTTTGTTAGTGACTACGTATTGGGAAGGGAATGATTCTATTGTTATTGATTATAATAAAAGTGACTGGGAGAAGGATTATTCTTATAATAAGTGGCAGTCTAATTATTTTTTAAGAATTGATAATGTATTTGATACAACTGTAAGTGCAATCAGTAATTTCCAATATTATAAAGAGTTTTTCCCTCAAGATTCTCTGACCAGAATTATACAGTTTTCTCATTATGATTTTTTCGATGAATATATGTACATAACAAGTATGCATTCGGATTTGGTGATGAAACTGAATGTGAATAATTTTCATGTATTGGACACATTCAAAGTGGCATCAAATTATACAAATATTGGAATGGACTGTATTGATTTAGATAAACCGGACCTTCAGTCAGAGACGCTTTTGAATTCCAGAAATGCGGGTTTAATTGCTTCTCTACGCTATGATAAATACAGAGAGAACTTCTACCTTACTTTATATGCCGAAAATCCAAAACCATACTCTTTGGATGTAAAGACAAGGAATTGGGTGTTGCAGAAATACGATAAAGAGTTTAATTTATTGTCAGAGTATTATTGTGATGATAATAGTTTCATGCCTTTTTTGCTTTTTACAAAGAATGCTGTGTTGATTCAGAAGAATATTTATCCATATCGTGATGAGTTAAATTACGATAAATATACTATGGTTTATTATGAGTTTGAATAGAATTGTTTTGTTTCTTTTTCTTGGTTTAACTCTGGCATCTTGTCAGACAAAACAAAAGGGTGAGCTTATTAAAAAAAGTGATTACCAAAATTTGAATTCTTTTTTAAATGAATATGATGAAAGTTTAAGCACTTATAAATATGTTTTAACACTTAGTTCACACGGTTGTATGACATGCAATCGTTCTTTTGCTGCTTTTGCAGAAAGGTTTGCATATTCTGATAGTGTTTTGATAGTTCTCTTCGATAGTGGTGCGCGTATTGATATATCTCCATTTAAAGGGAATAATAACACAGTGGATGATTACCGCTTAAAAATTTTAGAGCATGATTTAGAGGCAGTTTCATTAATATACAAGATTGGAGAAAGTTCAATAGATACTGTTATTACTATATCTGCGGATAATATTGAGCAAATTCTTAATAAGTTTCCAGAATTATAGATTTATTTAGCCTCTTTGCCAAATTTGTATTTGATGGTTCAGAGCAAATTCACACTTTTTTGTCCTAGGAATTTAAATGGTTTCTTTACATTTGTAGTGCTCGTATTCCTGACTTCCATTGTTGGAAGTTATGGTGGAAACATTTAATTATTCAGTGGAGACTCAACGGAATGTTGTTAGTTTTTTAGAGGGAAAATAAAACAATTGTAAAAAGGCGATCTATGCATAAGGATTTTAAGTAACAATCTCCCATTTTACAAAAAGCTTTCCCATGTTTCAATAATTGTTTTAGCATCATTGCCTAACTTATTGTATTCTGAATGAGTACATTCAAAGGTTTTAGAGATGTTTACAATTAATTTTGAGGTTAGCATTAAAATGAATGTTTCTTGCAGTGCAACAGAATTCAACAAGCTGGCTGAGTTTCTGTCTTTATATATGGTATTAAACTGCCTATCACTAATATATTCTGCATGTACATGATTTGAATATAATGCCCACAAATCATCCATACGTAATTTTGTCAATCCAGCATTTTTATGCAAATCCTTAGTTTTAATCAACTTGGGGTTTGGGGGTTTTAAATATTTCTTCCTTTTGCTTTCGCTAGCATTAATGAATAATTTGTTCTTTTTTAAATGACTTATAACTTCGTTTAATTCACTTTCTACCTTTAAGACTTGTTTTTTGTTATCTTCTGTTGGTTTTTCAAGCCTGAAATTCAACTGTTTTCGCAAACCATGCATCATGTAAACATCACTTCTTAAATCCATTTCAAGTTCAGGTACTTTATCAAAAAACAAATAGTGCATAACCAAATAAGATTCAATTTGCATTCTAGTTAATGAAATCATGGAAAATATATCTGGCGTGTAAGCTTGTTTGTCAAGCAATTTATAACTTGTTCCTTTTACAAGTGTGATGTAACTATGATTGGTTAAACCAAAACGAAAGTATTTCCCTTCTAGTGTTTTTAAGTGATAATTTGGCTTTACATTCTTATCCTTTAAACTCTGGACAATTTGGAATAGAGCATCAGTAGCAATTTGAATAAACTTAATTCCCTTATTCAAATCCTTTTTATCTTGAAAGTTTATTATTTCCTGTTCAATACTAGTCATATTCCTTTTTCCCATACTCCCCTGCTCCTTCCGCAGCTATATTTATTTTTTCTTCCGCTTTTTTTACGGCTTTATCGTGAGCTTCGTTCACACTCACCTGACCATTCATCAGCATGGGTAACAACCAATCCCGAAGGGAGGCTAGTTGGTCGTTTTGCTTTAAATTCTTTTGAATAGCAGCCTCAATAGGCGTAACAAATGCATTAAATCTTTCTAATATAATATCAGGTGGTTGTGGTAAAAAATAATGCTTTATAAATGAATCAAATAATAAATTCTTTATCCCACTTGTCTTTCCTTCCCATCCAAATAGAATGTCATTATCGTAAAGCATATTCCAGGCATAAGCGAAATAAAAGAATTGGCGATGCTCTTTTAAACTTATTGCCTTGCAAAAATTTGAACAAATCAATTGATTTGAAACTCGCTCAAAAATACTTTCAGTAAAATAGGCCATTCTACCTGTTGACTGAGTTGGACTTCCTCCTGAAATCTCAATCACAATATCATTTGCTTGTAATAATTTATTTTGATTTTTTTCCAGTATATATCTTGTTGGAGGATTAAAATTTCCTTTTCCATGTAACCCATTAATATCAGTACCTCGAATACATGAAACTAAAGTTTGATAATTACCTTGATTAGATTCTTTTCCCCAATCACCAGCTTTTTCTTTTTCAATCCAATCTCCCAATGCTTTCACCTCCCACCCCTCAGGAATTTCACGCTTCAATTCGGTATTATATATCATCTTGCCACCGGAAGATTTGTATGGCTTACCGGCAAGCTCGGGTTTGCCGATTTTTTCTGCATAGGCTTTGCTCATGGGGAAATCAAACTGCACAAACCAATAATCATATAGCGTTTTTGCCATTGCCTCCAACTCCACATTAATGCGATTGTTGAGCTCGATTTTGGAATCGATATTTCTCAAAAATTTATTAATCGATAATTGTGACGACTCCTTAGGTAAAAAAAGCTTGTAGGCATTTAAGTTATCACGAGTTAAATTAGGAAATGTGGAGCCTCCTGTCATTTTTAAGATTGAATCTAAATGATAATCAATTAGATATCTTAGGAAATGGTTAAAATCTTCCCCTGCTATATGTCTAATTGACGCTAGCCCGCGTCCTAAAACATATTCTTGATCCGCCCAATTCATCCTCCCCGTGGTTGAGCCTCTTACACAAAATAAAATATCACCTTTATTTGAAACTCTATTGCCACTTGTACAATATTGTACTGGTTTAGGGTGGAAATCACCAAATTCTGTTGGTCCATTTAACAAAGGTTTCCCTTTACTGATGTAATTGCAATATTTGCTTTCAGGTGATTGCCCCATTGTAATTGTTGCAATTTCGGCTAATGATTTAAAGATCATACCCCAATCCCTCCAACTGCTTTTTAATTTCTTTTTCCAATTTTGCGGATTCGGCAAACATGTCATTTAAGCTGTCTTTATAGCCCTGCATTTTGCTTTCAAATTCCTCGTGGCTAATGTCCACATATTCTATTTTCACGTCAAAATACTGTCCGGCACTCAGGGAGTAATTCTTTGCTTTAATGTCATCGTAGCTCACTACCACAGAAAAATCCTCTATGGCTTGTTTTTGGTTAAAGGCTGCCACAATTTGATTTTCTTCCTCATCAGATAAAAGCGTTTTTTGCAATTTGCCGTCTTTATACGGGCTGCCCATTTTAGAGGCATCAATTAATACCACATCACCTTTGTCTTCATCGTCAATAAATACAATGGACACATTGGTACCTGTGGCAGCAAAAATATTGCTTGGCATGCTAACCACACCGGCCAGTATTTTCTCATCCACCAGTTTTTGTCGTATCTTTTTGTCTATCCCGCTTTGCGCGGTAATAAATCCGGTGGGTACTACCACGGCAGCTTTTCCTCCTTTGTTTAAGCTGTGCATGATATGCTGAATGAACAAAGGGTAAATGGCCATTTTGTCTTTTGCCTTTTTAGGCTCTTTGGCTATACCGGCAAAAAAACGCTCGTTGTTTTCTTTGGTGTCCAAATCATCCCGAAAATCGGAAAAATCCAATTTAAACGGAGGGTTGGAAACAATGTAATCAAATGTAGGCCTGTCAGTATCGCCAGCATCAAATGGATAAGGATTTAAAAGGGTATTACCCTGAATAATGTTTTGAATGGAATGCACCAGATTGTTCAGTATCAGGTTCAGACGCAAAAGTGTGGATGATTTTTGCGAAATATCCTGGGAGTAGATGGTGCATTTGTTTTCTCCAATGGCATGGGCAAGATTCATCAACAGCGTACCTGAGCCCGCACTGGGATCGTAACAGGTTTTGTTGTTGATTTTGCCTTGCACATCTTTTGGAACCAATATAGCGGCCATGATTTTTGCCACGGCATGGGGTGTAAAGTACTCAGCATATTTTCCACCACTGTTGCTGTTATAATCTTTAATCAAATACTCAAAAATCGTGGCGTAAAAATCAAATTTCTGATTAAAAATATGCTCAAAACTGAAGCCGGTTAATTTGTTGATGAGTGCTTTACAAAAATCATCCCGCAGTGATTCATCAGAAATGTAATTACTCAATCGGTCAAATAATATGACTTTGGCTCCACCGGCAGTTTTCACCGAGAAAATATCGTTGTTATTTATGGCGATATCGTTCAGGGTATCATCAAAAGTTTTGTGAAAATCTTTTTCATTTTGCTTATCAAACAAATGAGAAATGAAGTGGTGCGGTTGAAGCTTAGCTGTTCCGGCTTGCATTTGCATCAGCAACATTTGGTAATCATTATCGGAATACCCGGAGACAATTTTATCCCAATCATCAGCATTATTTAGCCTATTATCCAGGGCTTTAATTTCATAAGCAAACTTATCGTTAAGGAACTTGTACAAAAACACCTGGGTTATGATTTTAAACTCATTGCCATCGTTTCCCAGACCGTAATTGGCACAAACCCCTTTCAGGCTGTCTATCAGTTGTTTTGTCTTATCTTGAAAATCATTTTCTGTCATTGTTGTAAATTATTTCTGTTCGTTTCTTTCTTCAAGTAATCGTTTCGCTTTTGTCGTAAATTGATTGAGTTTTTGCTCAAGCAATGCTTTAGGCAATGTTTGGGTAATGTATTCTGCAACTCTGATATTAGACTCTTCAATTTGTAAAAGTTCCACCTGTTCCTGATTTCCTTCAGCACACATCAAAAGTCCAATTGGTTTTTCTTCATGAGCTTCACTTTCATATTTCTCTAACCATCTGAGATACAACTCCATTTGCCCCTTATATTCTGCTTTAAACCGTCCGATCTTCAGGTCAATTGCAACGAGACGCTTCAGTTTCCTATTGTAAAAAAGCAGGTCCAGATAGAAATCATTCCCATCAATCAACATGCGTTTTTGCCGAGCCATAAAAGCAAAGCCAACGCCAAGTTCAAGAATAAAATTTTCAATTTCTTTCAATACTGCCAATTCCAGATCTCGTTCACTGTATGTATCTTTTAAATTTAAAAAATCAAGCACGTAATGATCTCTGAATACTAAATCGGGAGACACTTGTTCGTTTTTATCAAGTTTTTCAAGTTCAGACCGAACCAGCGTTTCCGGTTTTTTACTGATGGCAGTGCGTTGAAAAAGCATGGAATCGATCTTTCTGTTAAGTTCACGCGTACTCCATTTTTCATTAATGCACATGTGCAAGTAAAATGCACGTTCTGTATTATCATTCAGATAAATCAAGGATTTAAAATGCGTCCAGCTTAATTGTCTCCACAGTGCGGAGACAATTTGGAGATCGGGAAAAGTCTCTGCGAAGCGGAGACAATGTCTTAAATGTTTAGAGCTCCAGCCCTTGCCGTATTCACGGGTGAGAGCTTTGCTAAGATTCGCTATGATTTGCTCACCGTATTCAGCACGCTTTTCTTTCAAAATGTTTTGATTAATTAGTCGTCCGATATGCCAATAAGTAGAAGTAAGATTTGCATTGATTGAAAGTGCGATTTTCTGCTTTCCCTGTTCAATGATGGATTTTACTTCATGAAAAAGATTGATATTTGGTTCTGTAGTTGCCATTTTACGCGCTTATACCTGAATATTCATTCATATATTCTCGTACAACTAGGTTATTTATGTACCTTGAAGCATCTGCATCAAGCTTAATGTCTTGCGTGTTTACAAATTGATTTATAACTAAACGAATCATCATTTGATCAAAGTAACTTTCATTTTTTAGCAATTGTGTATTTTGCAAAACGGTTTCGTCTGCTTCACGTTTCACGGTTGTAAGTGCATCAAAAATTCGGCTTTCTGATTTACTAACATTCCCTTTCTCAATCAGTCGTTTATGAATACGTGCGTACTTTTCATCGTTTTGATATTTTGTTTTAAGCAGATTGTTTTGTCTGTTTAATTCTTTAATACGTTCGTGAATTTTCTTTAAACTATCGATATTTGCTTTCATTTCATCCTGCGAAATTTCATTAAGCTTTTTCTTTTTAAACAGCCGTTCCAGTTCTTCTTTTAGCGACACAAAGTGAGGGTCTTTTTTGTCAAAATTACTGGCTAATGCCTCTCTGGTTTTTCGAAGATTCTCTTTTAATTGATCTGCAATAATAAGTTCCTCTTCAGACACTTTATTGAACATAAACAGCACATCTTCCAGTGCAATATTTAACAAATTCGTTGTGTCTGCATTGTTTTCAATATTGTCTTTAAGATGGAGCAAGTTTAAATGATTGCTGGTTTCACGGAACATATAGTTCAGCTTTTCAAAATCTACTTTTTCAAGCAAATCATAATGACCAAACAATCGAATTAAATTATAAAGGTTACGGGCATTTGCCAGCACATTTTTAATTTTTTGAACCTCCTTTATATCTCTGATTTGGCTAATTTGTTGCGAGAAAACTTCTGCATTTTCTGTGTCGTAATGAAATAGCAAATCTTTAATATCCTGAATTTCTCTTTCAATTTCTGCTTTGGATTTAAAGAGATTTGAATAATGCTCCATTTCATCCCCGAGTTCCGCTTGCAACTCTTCAAAATAGGCTTTGTTTGTTGCATCAAACTCAGCTCTGATGTCCGCAAAATCAACAACATAGCCATATTTAAAACTATGGTATCTTCGATTTACCCTAGTTAATGCCTGCAACAAATTGTGCTTTTTAATGACCCTTCCGAGATAAAGTTTTTTCAATCGATTGGAATCAAATCCGGTTAATAACATGTTGTAAACAAAAAGAAAGTCGATTTTGCCATCTTTAAAAGATTCAACCATTTCCTTTTGTTCGTCTTTACTCCCAACATCATGCAAAATAAGAGCAGCTGTTTTAACTTTGTATCTATCCTTGTTGCTAAGATATTTTGGGCTTGGTTCAGCAGCAAGTTTTGGCTCTTCAAGAAAAGTATCTCTTTGTTGGTGTTTTTTCTGAAAAATTCGATAAAGCTCTTTTGCCTGTTCAGAGCTATCACAAACCACCATCGCCCCGATTGATTCATCGTTAAACATCTGCCGGCTTGTTTGAAAATCTTCAACGATAAAATCAAGCATTGGTTCCACAAACCGGGGATGCGAAAAAATAAGTTTCTTTTCTACATCTCCTTTAAGTACTTCAACTTCATCCAATGCTCGTTCAAGCACCATTTTGTAATTCGTTGAAATCTCTTCACGTATCAAACGCAAGGTATAACCATCGGCTATGGAAGCATTGTAATAATATTTATGTATGTAATTACCAAAAAGGCTTTTTGAGTCATAATCATTGCCAAGCAAAGGTGTCCCAGTAAGTCCGATTTTAATTGCGTTTGGATCTGACTCTTTCAGATTAGCAAGAAAACTACCCTGTGGGTTATAACTGCGATGTACTTCATCTAAAAAGTAAATTCGCTGAATATTTATATTGTAATCCTGATTTGAAATAACGTTTGGATCATCTTTAAATTTCTGAATATTAACAACGGTTATTTCAGGTTTTCCTGAATCATTATGAATGGCCGTGGTCTTTTTTATTTCTGCTGCAAATTCATCCCTCGAATTGACCGTGTGTACAATCAGTCCACGGCTGGAAAATTCGCGTTTTGCCTGTGTCAACAAATCCAGCCGATCTACGATGAAGTAAAACTTTGGAATAATGGATTTTTGCTGAAAATAATCTGTCAGGTATTTTACATTGTAAAACGCCAACGCTGTTTTACCACTACCTTGAGTATGCCAAATAATCCCTTTGTGCACTTTATCATTCAAAGTTTTTTCAATTGCTTTTGTTGCAAATAACTGAGGGTAGCGCATGATATGTTTTTCGTAACCCTTACTGGATTTCACATAAGCAAATGCATATTGCAAAATAAAAGCCAGACGATCTTTACTAAACAAACTTGTTGAGAGTCTGTTTGTAGGGGTTTCCGGATTTTTATTGGTAATAAATTCAGGATTGTGCTTTATGACAGGTAGATTGTTATCTTTTAGTATAAAATTTTCAATCGATTCGTTTTCCGGTTTTAATACCTGTCCTATGTTGATGTTTTCCTCTTCTCTGAAAAAATTAAAAACAGGGTTTGAATAAGAAGAAGACGCATAGTAAGCGCCTTGTATTTGTTCAATGGAATCTGAATCATACTCCATATTATTAGAAAACACCATCAGTTGAGTAACATTTACAAAACGACGGAATTTTTTATTTTTAAATCGTTTGTTGATACGTTCACGTTCAGCAATGATACCATCTCTGTTGTTTGGTTTTTTAACTTCAATAAAAGCTAAAGGCATGCCATTTACAAGCAAAATGATATCAGGTCGAAACTCATCATCACCATTTTTGTATGTTAGTTCAGTAACAATATTAAATTGATTGTTATGAAAATTCTCAAAATCAATGAGCCTCAGTCCAGATTTTGCGGTGATCTTTTCATAAAACGCCTTCCCCAAATCTTCATTGTCAAGTGTTAATATAGTTTCGGCAAGTAATATTTCAATCTGTTCATCCTCCGCCTGCGGATTAATTTTCGAAACACTTTCTTTAAAAATATCCGTAAAAATATTTGTATTTTCGTCTCGCTCGTGGTCTTTTAGGCAAAGGTAATCATAGCCTAATCTTGTTAAATGCAAGATAGATGGAATTTTAACTCTGCTGTCTTCGTTGAATTTCATATTTAATCAATATTCATCATGCCCAAAGTTAAAAATATTAAATGAAAACATGGTTTATTTGACATGTTTTGCAGTTTAATCGGCTCAAAAGCAGAAAATAAATAAAGAAAACGGCTTTCCATTGCCAATAATCTTCATTTTTAGCAACATAAACGCCTTCACGGAATTTTAAACAACTATCTATTTCTGAATCCTTAAAATGTAAAGATGTATTTTCTGTCAGAAGCTATCTCAATACAAATTTCACTCGTTAAAACTTTCTTTGAGTTGTATTTGTCAGCCCCCTATGTTTGCTAAAATGTTTGCTAAATAAAAAAGAGGCTTAGAGTTAAATCCTCTAAACCTCTTTGTTTGCAAGTGAACCCGGGAGGAGTCGAACCCCCAACCTTCTGATCCGTAGTCAGACACTCTATCCAATTGAGCTACGAGTCCATGTTGCTATGTACTTTAGATTTCTGCTCCATCCCTGCCTATCAGAAGGCAGGCAATTGAGCTACGAGTCCAAAGTTCTGAGCATTTCTGCTCATTGCGGGTGCAAATATAGAAGTTTTATATAAAACAAAAAAATATTAATCCAAAATTTTCAATAATTTGCCCTCAAGTTCAAAAGCAGAAGCATCCGTAATCTCTATCTCACAGAAGGTTCCGGGCTCAAGAAATTTTTCAGTTTCAAACAAAATTTCATTATCTACTTCAACAGAATCATGCTCTGAACGTCCATAATACCAGCCGGCTTCACGCCTGTCAACAATAATTTTCAGCTTTTGCCCGATTTTCTCCTTATTCAAATCTGCAGATATCTGCTCCTGAATTTCCATTATCTGATTCGCACGATCTTCTTTTACATCCTCAGGGATACTATCCTCAAAAGATTTAGCGCCAAATGTCCCCTCCTCTTCGGAGTATGTAAACACACCAAGCCGATCAAATTTCCACTTTTTTACAAACTCCAAAAGCTCCTGAAATGCCTCTTCAGTTTCTCCTGGATGTCCAACCAACATAGTAGTTCGCAAGCTAATATTGGGAACTTTCTCGCGAGCTATACTAAGAATCCTCTCGGTTTCTTTTTTATTTGTCGATCTGCGCATGCGTTTCAACACCTCATCGTTAACGTGCTGCAAAGGAATATCAAGATATGCACACAGCTTCGGATTTTCGGCCATCATGCTTAAAATAGCCTCAGGAAACGCATTTGGATACAAATAATGCAATCGAATCCATTCAATGCCTTCGATTTCGCTCAATGCTTGAACCAAAGTCGGCAATAATTCATTATCCTGCATATCATGTCCGTAAAAACTGAGATCCTGTGCAATGATAAGCAGCTCCTTCACTCCTTCTGATGCAAGATATTTCGCTTCAGCAAGCAGTTCATCCATCGGTCGAGAAATATATTTCCCTTTAATCAAAGGAATGGCACAAAAAGCACATTTTCTGTCGCATCCCTCTGCAATTTTCAAATAAGCATAATGCCCATCTGCGGAATTTATTCGTTCATTAGAACTGCTGCTTTCAAGCCTCAATAATTTCATCATTTGTGCACGTGAATAATTTCCCATCCAATAATCCACTTCAGGAATTTCCTCCTTTAAATCGTCCGGATACCGCTGTACAAGACAACCGAAAACCACAATTGTCTTAATCTGTCCGAGATTTTTTGCTTCCGCCAAATCCAAAATCATCTGCACACTCTCTTCTTTGGCATCATTTATGAAGCCGCAGGTATTAATAAAAACAATATCATGATTCCAATGCTCCGCTTCATGCTCAACTTCCCAACCTTGCTGCATCAATTGCCATGCAAGCTTTTCAGAGTCAACCAGGTTTTTAGAACAACCCATGGTAATAATATTTGCCTGTTTTACTTTTGTCATTATCAAAATCGTTTTAATTTTGTAAAGATACATAAGTTGATGAAAAAAATTAAACTCATACTCATTTTATTATTTGCTTTGGTTTTACAGAGCAAGGGACAGTTTTACGAAACACCCGATTGGATTCGTAATATTCCTTTACATGGAAACATCTCTGCGATTGGCGTTTCGGATCCAAGAGTCCCTTCTGACAGCATTGCGAAGCTTCAGTCACAAATTCGTGCAAAAGCCATTATCGCACTCTTAAATGAGGTTGATATTGCATACACATCTCAATATTTTCAAGTAGAAACCGAAGAACATCGCACGTATAAATTGCAAGAAATTATTGAAAAACTTGGAAAATTACAAGCTCGACTCCCCTATCATCCGGATGATTTCTCAATCATTGAATCGAATATAAATCAGAATGAAGAACATCTCATTTTAATGGGATATCAAGACATTTCAGAATCCAAAACGCATGTTTTAAACGTATATTGCGAGTTTTATTCAAAAGAATACGAAATCAGTAACACAAGAGCTTATGCTGTCGCAGAAATTGTTGAATTATACATTTCGGACTCAAGTGAAAATGGCATAAAAAACTATAGCTGTAAAATGGAATTTGATGGTCGGGACGTTGAATTATCAAGCAATACCGACGGTTACAAAAACGAACCACCAGGATATGCATACAGCTATAAAAAAACCTCAGATTTAAAAAATATCAACGATTTTGATGCCACCCTTAATCTTGAAAAAGGAATTTGGCAAGCTTATTTCCGTGGATTGTGCCATGCAATCAGTGAAAAAGCAAAAAACTATAATTCTAAAATTAAAAATTTAGATGATTTGTTTCGGACGGCGCGTGAATCAGAAGAAAATTACGATGAATCCACTATGCAACAAGAACTTTCAAGACAAGTTGTAAAAAACACCATGCAATTTTATTTACACGGCTTAGAAATTGATCAAAACATGCTTTACATCAACATTTCCACCCCACAACTTGACCAGGAAAGTCCGATGAAGTATTTCCCACCGCCACCAACAGACAGCATACAGGAAACTCCTTGTGATCGCAGTTTTTGGGATTGGCTTTTCGGCAGGAATAAATGTGATTAAAAGATTAAATGGTACTACTGCAAATTTAATGGGTAATGGCAAGTAATGATTAATATTGTGCGAAGTATAAGCATTCCAATACTGTCAGGGCTAAAGCCCATTTTTGTCTTTCAGATTCTTACCACCACG
>JAQIBY010000036.1 GCA_027858835.1 Bacteroidales bacterium
CTCTCCAATTGGTTAAGCCCATATTCTCTTTTGTACTGTCGGCTCTCAGGCTAATTATTTCAGCAGCAGTTTGTCCTGTAATTGCCCAGTGTAATTTATTTTGTACAGTTTTAAAGAAATCAATGCTAATATCAAGTGTCGGGTCGTAATCGACACTTGTAGCATAAATATCTGTTATTTTTCGGTAGAATCGTTTTTCAGATGTACGAATATCTTGTATTCGCCTTTCAAGTTCTTCGAAATAGTCGAAAGGTAAATCAGGATTTTTTAATCGCTCATCATCCAACACAAATCCTTTTACAATGTATTCTTTTATATGTTGTGTCGCCCATTGTCTGAACTTTGTAGCTACGTGTGATTTTATTCGGTATCCTACTGAAATAATAGCATCGAGGTTATAAAATTTTTGCTTACGTTTTACATCCCTGTTTCCTTCTTTTTGAACTTGTAAAAAATCCTTACAAGTTGCTTCTTCCTCTAATTCTCCTTCTTCGAATATGTTTTTAAGGTGGATTGTAATGTTTTGTGAAGTTGTCTGAAACAATTCAGCCATTAACTTTTGAGTAAGCCAAACCGTTTCATCCTGAAAACGAACATCCAATTTTGTTTCTCCGTTTTCGGTTTGATATATAATTATTTGGGATTTATTCTCTTCCATTTTATCAATTTCTTTCATTAATCAATCCGTTGCAATTAACCACAAATGTATCAAATTACTGCAAGTGCGTTGGTAAAAAAAATAGCTCTTTTTGTAAACAGGCATTGCCCTCTGTAAGACGTCTGCCGTGCGGACAGAAGAACAGGTGTCCTCCGCACTTATCATTGCATACTTACCTCTACAACTTTTGACAGAAAGTGGCACTTTCTCTGCCTGTCCCGCTGCAAGCGGGAACACTTCGCTGGCGGTTTACTTTCGTTCAACTCCTTTTCATACCTAATCATACTCGTAGTATGACCTTTCCTAAACGCTCAATACCATGGCTTCCGCCAGCTGGCGGACACCTTTAGGTGGTTTAATGCCTCATCCTGAATAGACGACTCCGGTGGGGCATTCACCAGCTGGCGAACTCCACCATCTCAATTACAGCATGCAATGGTTAATTATGCCGACCATTGCTTCTCGGCACACGTAAGTTTTGAAGCGGATTTGCGGGTGATTCCCTGTCCGCATACAGACAAGATAACGAGCGGAAAACTGCTGCCTGCATACCACTGTGACCGCTTTTAAATTTACACATTGTTATTGGCTGGCGTTCTGTATCCTTCACTTGACATATTTATATTTTCCCAAGTCGTCTTAATTCCCAAAAACATTTAGCAGTTGCATTAATGTCTACCGCAGCATTATGCGCTTCCTCAAAACCTGTCTTAAAGAGTTTATAATGTAACTCAGAAAGCTTTGGCCACTTATATCCATAAGGTCCATCAATCGCACAAAAGTTTGTCGTACTCTGCATCGTACAAATCTTACTTTTAGACGAAGTGCTGTCTTGCATTCTATTTCTTAAAAACTCTGCTCCGATAATTTTCTCATCAAAGCTAATGTTGTGCGCTACAAGATATTCAGCTTGATTTATTAATGATTGAAAGTCTTGTAAAACAGTCAGAATAGGTTTGCCTTCCTGAATAGCTCTTTCTGTCGAAATTCCATGTATTCTTGATGCGTCAGGTGGAATTGTAAAACCTTCAGGCTTTATGATAAAATCTCCACCAGAAATTTTATTGCCGTTTTTGTCATAAAACAAATAAGCTAATTGAACTAGTCGTGGCCAATTATTTAAATTTGTCACTGGTGCTTTCCAATTTCGAGGAAGTCCAGTTGTTTCGGTGTCAAAGAATAGATACATTTAATTTATATTAAGGTTGTACTTGGTCTCTGTGTCGATTGCCAATAACGGTTCGCAAATATGATTAGATGCGGAGTGTCCCGATGTACATCGGGATCGAAAAGTACCGGGGCTTGTGCGGGCTGTAAGCCTTGATTATCCGCACCGAAACCGCAATTAATTATATTTTGCTGTTAGGCACTGGCATTTATTTCAATTTATTATCTTGTTTGAATATTCTTATTATTCTTCTATCATTTCTTTTATCTTGAATAATCTGTCCTTGAACTAAACCTGGATAACCTAATTTGACTTGAATCTTGTTTCCAATATTTATCATAAATGGGTCAATCACAGTCCAATCACAACTTGCAGAGGACAAACTCGGCCAAAAATATCCTGTATAAATCAATGTGTCATTTGCTTTTATTGCAAATGCCAAACCATGTACTGAATGCTCAAGGTCTTTTATTTCTTCTATTGCTCTTTCAGATAATTCAAATATGCATTCTGTTGAATCATATGATAAAAAGTCTGAATAAAATATCAATGGAGAATTTTCTGTAATCACTGTATTTTCATCTATTTGAGATGAATTATCAATCTTAGAATATGAATTAATCATATACAGCGCAACTTTCCCGTTTGAGTCGCCTATATTGTCTTCATTTTTTTCACATCCGAATGCAACAAAAGCAAAGAATCCAAAAATTAGAAAGAAAAATCTTGTTTTCATAGTATTATCGTTTTTGATATTTCATTATTATAGATGTTTCAATGTACTTGTTAGTTGCGTCATGCTTATGCCTAACTTGTATATATACGTAATTTTGTCCACTTTTTTAATGTTATTATGATCATCAATTGTGAATATAAATTAAGCAAAAGCCAAGTTAATCATATTTGTGTAGAATTAAGAATCGTCATT
>JAQIBY010000045.1 GCA_027858835.1 Bacteroidales bacterium
TGGTGGTAAGAATCTGAAAGACAAAAATGGGCTTTAGCCCTGACAGTATTGGAATGCTTATACTTCGCACAATATAAATCATTACTTGCCATTACCCATTAAATTTGCAGTAGTACCAAAATATTAAAAGTTAAAAAAAATAATGTTTTCTTGTGCCTTATGTTTTTTATTTGGATCGGGTTTTTCGCCAATCCTGTTTTATTAAATAGTCTGCAATGTCCATGCCTTCGGCTTTGTCTTGCTGAGGTGCTAACTTTTCTAACATATCAGAAAAAATAAACCGTGTCCCGGGCAATTCTTTTTCAAAAACTTTGGCTTTTTGTTTCCAAACTGCAAACGTGCTGCCGTCCTTTGATAAGTCAGGAAATACAAATACATTCCTGCCTTTCAGTGCCAGCATTTTGTCCAGTGAAAAACTACTGAGGTTATAGACTGCAAGCCATACCATATTTTTTCCAATTTCGGGTAATCCAAAATAAAGACTGCCATAAATCGCACTCTTAGGGGATTCAACCAATGCAACGGAATTGTATAAATACTGGTTCAGTAAATGTTCCCCAAACAAACAGGATATTTTCTTATCATTCTGATTATATTTTTCCAGCCATTGCGAATATGGTCGCCCGGCAGATTCATAATCTGCGGGTCGAGAGTTCGAGCCTCTCCGGGATCACACGCACAGAATTGAGAGTGAGTACATAGTGTGAGTAAAAACACGGTACTCACTTTTTACTTTTGACATAAAAAAAATGGATTTTGTTTAAAAACTAATCCCTCAACTTAAAGTTTTCGCCGAGATAGACTTTTCTTACCTGCTCATCTTCGGAAAGTTCTTGGGCAGTACCGGATTTTAAAATATTTCCCTCAAATAATAAATAGGCGCGATTGGTAATAGAAAGGGTTTCGTGAACATTGTGATCAGTAATTAATATTCCGATGTTTCGATGCTGTAATTCGCAAACGATTTTTTGAATATCCTCAACAGCAATGGGATCCACACCAGCGAAAGGCTCATCCAACAAAATAAAGGAAGGGTCTAATGCCAAAGCCCGAGCAATTTCAGTACGGCGACGTTCCCCACCCGACAATTGAAAGCCTTTAGATTTCCGAATACGCTCCAACCCAAATTCAGAAATGAGTTTATTGGTTTTTGCAATTTGGTCATGCTTTGATAGTTTTGTCATCTGCAAAACCGCTCGCAGATTATCCTCCACACTCATTTTACGAAAAATAGAAGCCTCCTGCGCAAGATACCCGACACCAAGACGAGCTCGTTTATATATCGGATAACGAGTAATATCCTTATCATCAAGGAAAATTTTACCTTCATTCGGAACAACAAGCCCGACCATCATATAAAATGTGGTGGTTTTTCCGGCACCATTAGGACCAAGCAAACCAACGATTTCACCTTGATTAACCTCGACAGAAACGCCTTTAACAACCGTTCGTTTTCCGTATTTTTTTACAAGCTTTTTGGTGTGAAGCTTCATATGCACGATATTTTTTTCAAAGGTAGAAAAAATAAACAATTCTATTTGCTTCCTATTTCAACTCAAAACAAAACAAAAAATTGTGAAGACAATTCAAAACGCAAATCTAGTTGTCTCTCAAAACGAAATCGTCGTATTCACGCTCAAAACGCAACTTATGCTTGGATTCTTCATTTGCAAGTGAAAGAAACACCGTATTAAGCTCTTGATTTGGGGCGCGTTCTGCTAGCTTTAAATAAAGATTGTACGCATTTTTCTCCTTATTCATCGCCACAATCAATGCATCTTGATAATCCATGTTTGGGGATGCTTCAACGCTTGTCATATAATCTGCCAATTTTAAATCTGCAACTGCAGAATCTTTCCAGTCAAAAATCTGTTCATCACGAATGCGAGTTAATCGGGCTTTATGTCCAATTTCTTCTTTAGCAAATTGAAGAAAAACCTGCTGCATGTCTTTAGAACTCGATTTTTCAGCCAAAACAGTGTAAAAATCAACAGCTTCCTGCTCCTGCTTAATCGCAAAATCAAGAATAGATTTAATTGTATTCAGTTCGCTCATAATTCATCGTTTTTAGCTTAGTGAAAAGCGGTTTTAAATTCAGTATCAAATGCTTTTATTACGCTGTCTGCAGCATGATAAAATTCCGGCAAACTCAGGTTATTTGAGATAAGAATCTTATACGCATCTGCTTTCGATTTCATTTCCGGGAACATTTGCTCGTTAAGCGTATGAACCGTGTCGGGAATTTCGGGCTTATCCGGACTAAACAGGTTTCCGAGAAAAGCGATCTGTTGTAAGGCGTTTTTCGACAGATTGGATTTCAATCCTGCATCAAATTGCTGAATCATTTTTTGCGTGTTAGTAAAGCTGCCTCCAATTTCAAATGGCAAGCTTGCAGGTAAAACGACATCAGCCATTTCGGCAGTTTCAGTCAAGAAATAATCTTGCACAAGCAAAACATCAGCAGATTTCAAACTTTGTTGCACTTTTGCTTTGTTTTTTGCTGTCCCGACAGGATCTTCACCAAAAATAAGTAGTTGTTTCATTGCTTTCCGATAAAACGCATCATGAACTTCACGACTATCCGAAACCAAACCAACATCCAAAACCCCTTGTGAATTATTCTTTTCCTTCACATTGACTAATCCCGAGGCTGTTTTTCCAAGTTTTCCGCTCAGCAGGCACAAATTTCGAGATTCCACGAGGGCAGCATCATTCAAATATCGTTCAGATGTAACCAACACGGCATGCTGTGTGAGATTAAAGGATTTCACCAGTTCAGAGACTATATCAACTGAAACTCCGGCATTCTTACACAATTTCGCAAAATCTACTTTCAACAAATCTGTTTTGTAAGCCTCCAACCCATCGCAATGATGACTCAAAAACATGTTATTTTGCAAGTTATGACTTAACAAATAGTGATTCATGGCTTTGAGTAATGCATCATAAGAAGCAATACGAATCACCCGATTCACTTTATGTTCCAGTTTAGGATTTTCTTGATCTGTAATCAAAATCATCTCTGCATCATGTTGTGTTTGTGCCTCATTAATCATAAAACCAAGCGTTGCATCATCCATATTAATTTGCGGATGCATGAGCAACACTTGCTCGACTTTGTCAAATTGATCAAATGGCATATTCATTTCCGATGCATTCAAATGCCCCTCTCCCATGTGTAACAAATGGAAAGAACCGGAATGTTTTATCATTGAAGTTTGCGCTGACAAACTTTTCAGGGCAAACAACTCTTCATTTGTCAATCGCCCGCCGGCAAATAAAGCAGTGGGTTTGTCAAATTCCAATTTCTCCTGTAAATAATGCTTAATTTCATTCCACTCAGCTTCAACTAACTTGCCTTTGCGGCGGATTAAAGGTTTTGTTATCCTTTCGGATTTATTAATAAAATTGTAGGCAAATTTCGCATAGCGATCAATATTTCCAAGCGGATTAATCATGCCCTCAGTACCGTTTACACGGAAAACAAAACCATTTTTATGCTCAAGACGAATGCTTTCACCAATGGAACCAAAGGGACTGATTGTAACAATTGAATCTGTTTTTACCGGTCCGGGTTTGAATTTGACGTTTTCAGTGATTGCCCCCGTCGGACAGGCAGAAATACACAAACCACAGGATTCGCAAGTACTGTTTACAAGGGAATCTCCCATTGCAGGAGCGACATAAGTATCAAACCCGCGATCAACAAGACCAAGTGCAGATGCACCGACTACCTCTTTGCAAATCCGGACACAACGCGAACATAAAATGCACTTATTATTATCAATTTCAATGTAGGGGTGCGAAAAATCAATTGGTCGTTCTTGAAATTCGCCACCGAATTTCTCCTGTTCCACATGATATTCCGTTGAGAACTTTTGCAAATCACAGTCGAAAAATTCAGAACAGCCGCACTCCAAGCAACGATGTGCTTCCTCAACTGCGATTTGTTCCGATTCATATCCCAACTCAACCTCTTTAAAATGCTTTCTGTCATTTTCCGGGAGTACCGGCATTTCGTGTCGCATTTGGTTTTGATATCGCCCCACATAATCTTCAGAAACCTGATTTTTAAAATGATCTTTTCTGCTCACAAAGGGTTTCGGAATCGGCATAGGTTCTTCACCACGCAAAAACATATCCACAGAATGTGCAGCAGTTTTTGCCTGAGCAATTGCCTCAATAATTGTCGCTGGACCAGTCACACCGTCACCTGCCGCAAATACTGATTTGATTCCGGTTTGCAAGGTTTTCTCATTCGCATCAATATCGCCCCAGCGATTGAGCTCCAATTTTCCTTCGTCAGAATTTGCATTGATATCATCCATGAAATTCACATCAGTTTTTTGACCGATTGCAGCAAGGATATAATCACATTCCAGTTCGTATTCAGATCCTTCAACCGGCACCGGACGTCTTCTTCCGGAAGCATCAGGGGCACCAAGTTCCATTTTTATTAATGTCATTGATTTCACTTTTCCGGCTTCATCGGAATTCACCTTAACGGGATTTGTGAGTAGCATATACTCAACGTTTTCCGCTTTGGATTCGTGAATTTCAATCGGGTTTGCTGGCATTTCCTTTTCGGTACGTCGATACACGATAATTGAACGCTCCGCACCACAACGGATGGCAGTACGACAACAATCCATTGCAGTATTTCCACCTCCAACTGTCACAATGGTTTTACCGGAGAAATCGTATTTCTGCCCGGTCATTTCCATATTTCGAAGAAAATCAATTCCGCTAAATACGCCATCAGCCTCTTCGCCTTCGGCACGCAACAAAGTACCACGCTGCGAACCGATGGTTAAAATTGTTGCATCGTATTCTTTTTTAATTTTTTTGTAAGAAAGATTTTCTCCGAAGTTTTGTTTCATAAAGATATTGCTACCCAATTCCGTAATGGTTTCAATTTCTTTATCGAGTAAATCATTTGGCAAGCGATATTCTGGAATTCCGTAACGCAACCATCCTCCCGGATGTTCATTGGCTTCAAAAACATCGCATTGATGTCCTTTTTGTTGCAACCAATACGCAGCAGACAGTCCCCCGGGACCAGCACCAATAATTGCAACTTTTTTCCCTGTTGGTTTAGCAAGTTCAGGTGTATAATGTTCAGAATGCAATAAATCCTGATCGGCAGCAAAACGCTTTAAATAATCAATTCCGACAGCATTTCCTTCATCGAGCAAATTTCTACGACAAGCAGCCTCACATGGTCTGACGCAAACCCTTCCGCAAATTGCAGGCAAGGGATTATCTTCTTTAATCAATGCAACGGCATCGTTGTATTGATTTTTCTCAATCAGTGAAATATATCCTTGAACATCCACACCGGCAGGACAGGTTTCTTTGCAGGGCGCCACACAATCGGCATAATGATTACTCAACAATAAATCCAAAGCCATTTTTCTGGCATCAAACACCGTACTATTATTGGTGTTAATTTGCATGCCTTCGGTAATTTCTGTCGAGCAGGACGGCTGTGTTCCTTTGCCGGCAACCTCCACAACACATACAAAGCATGAGGAATATGGTTTTAGGCGTTTATCATGACACAATGTGGGGATTTTTATTCCTTGTCGGCTTGCCAATTGCAAAATGGTTTCGCCTGGGATTCCCCGTACTGTTTTTCCGTTTAAGATAATATTAAGTTTGTCCATTGTTCAGATTTTCACAGTTTTACAGTAATTTAATTGCATCGAAATTACACTTAGTGTAGCACACACCACATTGGATACAAACATCCTGATCAATATGATGCAATTGCTTGCGTTCACCGGATATTGCATCAACGGGGCAATTTTTTGCACAAACCGTACAACCGGTACATTTTTCATCATCGACAACATAAGTAATGAGTTCGGTGCACACCTTTGCGGGACATTTTTTATCCCGAATATGCGCTTCATACTCATCTTTGAAATATTTTATGGTAGTAAGCACCGGATTCGGCGCAGTTTGTCCCACTCCACACAAGCTGTTTTCTTTAACCTGATACGCCAATTCTTCAAGTTTTTCGATATCGCCTTCTTTCCCGTCGCCTTTTGTAATTCGAGTCAAAATTTCTAACATGCGTTTGGTACCGACCCGACAGAATGTACATTTTCCGCAGGATTCTTTTTCGGTAAAATCCAGAAAAAATCTGGCCATATCAACCATGCAAGTTGTTTCATCCATGACAACCAAACCTCCTGAACCCATGATTGCACCGGTTGCATTTACAGAATCATAATCGACTATAGTATCCGCCATATAGGCAGGAATACAGCCTCCGGAAGGTCCGCCGAGTTGTACGGCTTTAAATGCTTTATCCTCGAGAATACCGCCACCCAGTTTAAACACAATATCGCGAATGCTCATTCCCATCGGAACTTCAACCAATCCGCCGTGTTTGATTTTGCCCGTCAGTGCAAAGACCTTGGTTCCTTTTGATTTTTCAGTTCCGTATTTTGCATATTCCTGAGCGCCTTCACGGATAATCCACGGAACATTTGCCCATGTTTCAACATTATTAATATTTGTGGGTTTTCCCCAAAGTCCTTTTACAGCAGGAAAGGGTGGTCGTTTTCGGGGCATTCCTCTTTCACCTTCAACGGATGCCATTAGCGCGGTTTCTTCACCGCAAACAAATGCGCCGGCACCTTCTTTGACATAAATATCAAAATTAAAACCCTCAATTCCGCAAGCATTTTCCCCAAGATATCCTTTTTCTCGTGCTTGCTCAATGGCAATATTAAGTCGTTTAATTGCAAGCGGATATTCAGCCCGACAATAAATCACACCTTGTTGAACCCCGATTGCATAAGCACCAATAATCATGCCTTCAAGTACTGCATGTGGATCGCCTTCGAGCAAAGACCTATCCATAAACGCACCCGGATCGCCTTCGTCGGCATTGCATATAATGTATTTTTCGTCGCTTTCACTATTTCGTGCAAAAACCCATTTTTTCCCGGTAGGAAAACCGCCGCCACCACGCCCACGAAGCCCTGAATCCAATACAGATTGGATGATTACATCGGCAGTGAGTTTTTCTTTTTGAATTTTTCCCATTGCCCGATAAGCACCTTGCGCTTCGGCCTCTTCTAAAGATTCTGGGTCGATGTACCCGCAATTGCGAAGTGCAATTTTCACCTGATCATCAAAAAAGACATCATCAAGGGTTTCAAACAAATCAGAATGCACGACATAGTCCTTTAATGGCTCATGCTGAATTACATGTTTTTCAATGATTTCCAGTGCTTTATCTTCATCTATACCACCGTACAGGTAATGCCCCTCATCGTCAATAATTTCAACGAGCGGTTCGTTATAACACATCCCGATACATGAAGTTTGTTTAAGTTCAAAATCAAGATTTTCAGCAGTTTGAAGCGCCTGAATTTTCTCATACGTCTTTTTCGCTCCTGCAGCAATTCCGCAGGAACCCAGACCGACAATGACTTTGGTTTTGCCCATAATCGTTTTTTATTGGGGGTGTTTATTTTGTTTTTTCTTCTAAACGGATGTTTCGAATAATCTTTGATGCTCCTTTACCGTCAAGGTTTCCATAGGTTTCCTCGTTAATCATGATTACGGGAGCGAGCGAACAACATCCGAGACAAGCCACCGATTCCAGTGTAAATAATCTATCTTCAGTCGTTTCTCCGTCTTTAATTTTCAGACTGTCTTCGATTACCTCTGTTAACGCCTTTGCTCCTTGTACATGACAAGCTGTTCCATGGCACACTTTAACGATGTACTTACCAACCGGACTCAATCTGAATTGCGCATAAAAACTTGCAACTCCAAACATATCGGACAGATCCAAACCGGTTTCCTTTGATAATTTCGGGAAAGCTTGTTTTGGTAAATATCCATAAAGATTCTGCGTGCTTTGAAGCAAAGGAATCATAATTCCACGCTTATTTTTGTACTTTTCAATGATGGGATCAAGTAAACTTAAGTCCACCTCATCGTTTTGTACATCAAAGGTTTTCGTTTGTTCAATACGGGAAATTCGCATTGGATTTTAGTTTTAGTTATAATTTGGCTTAAAGATAGAAAAATCCTGTTTACATAGGACATGAAGTTTATTATAAGTGTTAATATTTTAACAGAGATTTCTGAATTGTTGTTAAATGAATTGCAATTGTTGGGGATGCGCATCCCCAAGATAGTATATCTTTTTTTGTCACAAAATTTGCAGAAAATAGCAAATTTTCCGCCAAAAACATATATGTGTCAAATTCTCAAACCACGGGTTACGCTCGTCCCTCACTTACCCATGGCTATTCATATTTGACTCCTTCAGAGTCATTTATCTTCTTTAAAATACATCATCAGGTTTTTAATACAAATTTACTAAATCAGAAATATAGACTCTAACTTTTATTGAGACAGGCTATTCATATATGACTCTTAATCAGGGTCAAAGAACTGAAATAATTGTAAAAGAAGATGAATTTCTTCAGAACAAATAATACACAATACATAGAAGCCCAAAGGGCTTCAATATGCCAGCCTACCGGACTGGCAGAAATAACCGCCGGTGAAACCGGTGGTACAACTGTGTGTCAAACTCTGAATCCTGAAGGGATTCAATAAAAAATTACATTAAAAACAAAGACAACATAAAGCGATCTGTAAAACAAGAAAATACTGAAATTAAGCAGAAACAATCCTTACATTTTGATAATTTACTTTTTGTGGGACATCCCCACAAAAAAATAAAAGATTATTCCAATTCAATATAAACTTCAATGAGTTTGACTTCTTTGTTAGGGATAATCTGGATTTCCAATAATTCATAAGGCAATAATATGGTTTCTCCTTTTTCAATGGTTTCTGATGTATTGTCTGATCGAATTTCAGCTTTCCCATCCACACACATATACACCACAAAGGATTGGCAATCCACATAGGATTTGGTTATTTTATCATCAATATGAATCATATTCATGATAAAATAATCAGTACGCAACATTCTTGACGGTGAATTAATTTCCGATTCATACGGAGTTTCCGCCTGCTTCACCTCTGAAAAATCAATCACTTCCAATGCTTCCTGCACATGCAGTTGTCGTGGTTTTCCATCAACACCCATGCGATCCCAGTCATAAATACGATAAGTCACATCACTGTTTTGCTGTATTTCTGCAAACAGGATGCCTTTACCGGTTGCATGTACTCGTCCGGCAGGAATAAAAAACAAATCTTCAGCTTTGGCCGGTACCCGATTTAATACCGGAAGAATGTCATTATTATTCATTCGTGCAACAAACTCAGATTTCCCAAGTGGTTTATTGAATCCTGAAATAAGTTTTGCATCCTTTTCTGCATCAAGAATATACCAGGCTTCCGTTTTCCCGAAAGATTGATGTTTTTTCGCAGCTACTTCATCATCGGGATGAACTTGCACCGACAAATCGTCGTTTGCATCAATAAATTTTATCAGCAAAGGAAAAATTTCACCATAAAGCTCAAAAATATCCGGGCCAAGCAAATCACCCATATAAATTTCAAGAATATCCTGTAGGGTATTTCCTTCAAGGAATCCGTTTTTCACAACAGACACACTACCGGGAACGGCAGAGATTTCCCAGGATTCTCCACAGTTTTCAGGAGCATCTTGTTTATTGAGTTGAGATTTCAACTTGCTTCCGCCCCAGATTTTTTCTTTAAAAACAGGATGAAATTTTATCGGATAGAGAGGTAGTTCTTTCATTTGCCAAATTATTATTATCTTGAGAATCAAAATTACAAAACTGTAAACAAATAGCAAATCATGTTAATTGTAGGAATAGCAGGGGGTACAGGCTCCGGTAAAACAACTGTTGTCAAAAAAATCGCCAATAATTTGAAGGAAAATGAGATTTCTTTAATCCCACAGGACTCATATTATAAAGATAACAGCAATCTTCCGCTCAAAGAAAGGCAAAAAATCAACTTTGATCATCCCAACGCAATTGAGTGGGATTTATTAATTGAACACGTGTTAGCGCTAAAGAATGGAATGCGTGTAGGACAGCCTATATATTCGTATTTAACGTGCACACGAGCGGAAGAAACCATTCCGATTGAATCCAGAGAAGTAATTATTATTGAGGGAATTTTGTGCTTAAGTCATCCGAAACTTCGTGAGTTAATGGATTTAAAGGTTTTCGTACATGCCGATGCAGATGACCGCCTTACCCGAGTAATAAGCAGGGATATTATTGAGCGTGGTCGTTCGATAAAAACGGTTTTAGACCGTTATGTAAAAACGGTAAAACCTTCGCATGAACAATTCATTGAGCCCACAAAACGTTTTGCCGACATTATTGTCCCGCAAGGAGGTGAAAATAAAATTGCTATTAAAATTTTGACCAATTACATTCAGAACAATTTAAAATAATCATTATGAACGAAATACCAATTAGCAGCATCATTTTCTTTGACATAGAAACGGTTCCCGGAACGCCGAATTTTGAAGATTTATCAGAACGTATGCAAGCCCATTGGGACAGAAAATCAGGATATTTTCGCAAAGAGGGAGAAACTGCCGAAGATGTGTATCAGCGTGCCGGAATATATGCCGAATTTGGAAAAATTGTGTGTATTTCAGCAGGACATGTCAGCATGAAAGGCGGTGAACGGACTTTCAGATTAAAATCATATTATGGCACTGACGAAGCATCTTTACTTAGGGACTTTGCAGATATGCTAAATAAATTCTCAGATACCGGAGAGAAATTTCTTTGCGGACATAACAGCAGTGAATTTGACGTGCCTTATGTTGCCCGCAGAATGTTGGTAAACGGAATTCCCTTGCCGGACATTATCAATATCGCAGGAAAAAAACCATGGGAAATTAAACATCTTGACACCATGAATTTATGGAAATTCGGTGATTACAAACATTATACATCGCTGGATTTATTGACTGCAATTTTTGAGATTCCGACACCAAAGGATGATATTGACGGTTCACAAGTGGCTTCGGTATATTACGAAGAAAACGATGTAACCCGTATTGCCAAATATTGCGAAAAAGATGTGCTTGCCGTTGTGCAATTGTATTTACGGATGCAAAATCAGGCGCTGATAAAAGAAGAAAATGTGGAGTATTCGGTGGAGTAAATCGTGTTTTATGATATTTGAAAAAAATCCTTACAGGTTAAGCAACTTATTTTAAGACACCGATTAATAATACTTGTAGCAATATGAAATGAGAGCTTTTTGCAGTTTTTGTCCAAATTACATTGCGTTTATCCATTCCATATTGCGTTTATCCATTGCATCCTGCGAAATTAATTCTCCATTAGCGATGTCATTCTCGCTCATTTCAAGCATGATTTTTTGTTCGTCAGTTAAATATACAGGTTCAGTATCAGATACACTTGTTGAAATTAATTTATCAAGCGCTTCTAAAAAGTCCTTGTTCTGAATAGATAGAATTTTCTCTATCAGTCCTTTTCTTATTTTTTCAACTGTTGCCATGATTATGTAAATTTTAATTTATAAATGTACAAAATATTTCAGAATAATTGATGTTTTTTCTGAGGTGATTTATTAATGTCTGATTTTATAATGACAAGTTAGCAGGACATCTGTACAGTATCGCTACTGTAAAAACCCCAAAATATTAGAAATTTAAAAGGTGTATTGGCTAAGTGGAAACGTAGGTGGTTTCCTCAACCACTATTCCGTTGACATCTGCTAGCTGGATGATGCTGGGTGCTTGCTGGGTAGCTGCAATATGGTATATGAGATGCGTGTGCATTGGTAATAAAGCTGCTGCTGCCAATTCCGATAGTGATCGGAAGATCGGGATTAGACTCATCGCAAACCGTATTTTCATTAAGCTTATCGTTTAGCATTGTCATCGAGTTTATTGATAAGTTCAAAACTATCAATTTTTATTTTTGAAAAAGCGAACCATCGTTTCCCGAGGTCTTTTAATGATGCTCCAATGTGATAAACTGTTTCGTTATCAATGATTAAAAACCTGTCATGTGATTTTGTAAAAGTTTTAATGTCAATTTTGGGGTATTGTTGATTGTGCTTTTCGATGTCGAGTTTTAGTTGCTTGCTAATTGATTTTGTATAAATAAAGGCATCCACAGCTTTGTTCCGCTTTGACAGCAATGTTAAAACCGATTCGTCAATGTAATTATCAATCAGGATAATGGATTTTTTTGCAGATTTTATTAATCCTGAAACAAAAGCATAAGCATCAAAAATCTGTCCATCATAAAAAATGCCTTGTTCAGGTGGCAGTGTCGTATTTAGTTGTAGTTTTATTTCCCCAAGTTCTTTTTTTACCGAGTCTACATCGCTTTCAATTCTGTCAACGCGCTGATTTACTGCATATCCTTTTAGAAGATAATCTTTTAACACTTTGTTTGCCCAGATTCGGAATTGTGTACCTTGCTTTGATTTAACCCTATATCCAACAGAAATAATTACATCAAGATTGTAATACTCAACATTTGAGGTTTGTGTTTTCCCTTTGATAGCACCATGTTGAGTGGTTGTCGCAAAATTTGCGACAACCACTTCTTTTTCCAATTCTCCTTCTGAAAACACATTATTAATATGTTTACCGATAGTTTTTACATCCCTACCAAATAGAGAAGCAATCTGATGCCTGTTCAACCAGACAGTTTCATCTTTTAACCTAACTTCGATTTTAGTTAGAGCGTCTTCGTTCTGATATATTATTATTTCGTTTTTCATCTTTACTTTATAAAAACCATATACAATCTTTTAAACTGTCGGGCAGGTTTTTAGACATCCTTGTACAAATATACTGATAAATTTGACATTTCGCCACGGTCGTGAATTGCTGAGAGGCGGTTTTCTTCGTCCCAGCATAAGCCATAAGATGCGTTTATCAAAAGAGGCAGGCTGAAAAATATTCCGGCATTGTAGCATTTTAATCAAGTTTCAATTTCTCCGAAACATTATACTCTTTTCTGGCAGACATGTACTCATCTTTTGTCATAGGACCTAATACTATATCTTTCTTTTTTATGATTATCCAATAATAAACTGCGTCAGCACCATTTTTATATTCGAATTCTGCATCATACAATGGATCTTGTGGTATTTTAGGTTTTTGATTTGCAATTATATAATATCTATTATAATCGTATTCAAGAATGGTAGCAGGAATAAAAGCCCCTGCAGGTCTTTCACATAAAATATCCTTTATGTCACCTCCTTCATTCCTGTAAAAATACCGGTTACCTAAGTTTTTTGAGATGTCACTAAGATTACAGCTTTGAATTAACAAAATAATCCCCAAACCGAGTATTAAACCAATTTTATTAAACATAGTATTACATAGTTTATTTTGTCCATGGAAATAGTGGTTGCAATTTTTTACTACCATTTATCCAAATAGTATAACTTTGGCCTTCACCTGCTCGTCTTCTTCCAAAACGAGTTCCCCAATTCCTTGGCCAATTTAATGGGTTCCATTGATTATGCATTTCAAAATCATATTTATCAGCGTAAGCTTTAACTTGATGATCAGGGTAACGCTTTAAGGTAATACTTCCATAAACGGAGAAATCATTGAAACTATTACTACCAACCAATAAACTAATTGGTTTCTCTTTACCAACATATTTCTCACCCCATGAATATGTATTAGACAAATCAATTTTAGCTAAATCAACAAACAAAGGTTCTCGATTGCCATTTCTAAACCATTCATTTGCTTCCTTTAAAGTTAAATGTCCATCCCAATCTGGTCTGGTGCTTAATGAGTTGTAGTGATTTTGAAATTTATCAAAATTACCATTGTTTGCAAAAGCTAACGATTGTTCATCACTCATATTATCAAGGGTATTTCCTTTCGCCATTGCTTCATCATGTGCCATACCTTGCTTAAAATCACTTTCATTCATTATGATTGCGACACCTTGCAATCCTTTATCATCAGTTCCCAAAAATTTCCATTCTTTAGTATAAATTGGATATCCAGCGCCCCAGTCGGGTCCACTCTCATTACCGGGCTATTTTGCACGTAGCTGTAGGGAGATACCCAGCTAAGGGCATCTGCCATGGAACCATATTTAATTTGACGGGTAACATTTATTTGTAAAACTATCAATTTCCATAGCCTCATTTAACCCTTGAAAATCTTTTAATCTTACACTCAGAAGTATCCACTCCTGTTTTTCACTAAAATACATAATTCTCAATTCAGCATTCTCATTCAATCTTGATACATATGACTCAAATTTAAAAAAAAAGTCTTTATACATATTAATGCCCTTTGTGTTTAACATGCTTTTATCAGCATATGCATGGAAGGTCAAATCAGACCTATGATTAGGTGGTATTACACAATATCTAGCACTATTAATTCTTTTTTCATTCTCAGTACAAACATTTAATTTGAGTTGACTACTACCGACAAATAAAATTGCATTATCCAAATTAACATATATCGTATCTTTAGAAACATTATGAAAACGAGTTTCAAAATAATGATAATAGTTTTTACCACTGGCAGTAATATATTCCACTTTTTGTTCATCCCCATCATAATAGAGCCTACGTTCAAATTCAAAAAACAATGACTTTTCCACACTTACTTTTAGTTGACTGCATGCACTAAAAATAAACAGTAATATGAGGCCAATAAATACCTTTTTACATATTATAGTTTTCATAATTACTCCCCATTTATCATCATATTAAAGTTACTATCCATATATCTAGACATCGTTCTTTTAAAATCACCAGTTGTGGGATCCCAATTATCCTGCTTCATTTGATATAAGATTGCTCTAACCTCTCGCCATGAAACTGGGATATCAGAAAACGCATCACCAAAACTGACATGATCATTATAATGTCCCCTTTCATGATCTAAACAACTGCTAACATTATAATAATTATTCATTGATTCACTTTGAGTATTCCTTTGAACTGGGATCAAAATTGCAACAAGAGTTGTATATGCCATCAATGCACCTTCTTTAAGGTTTTCTTTTACAATAAGTTTTAAACCTGTCTCATTATAATGATCATAAACTGCTAATCTGACTTCTGGTGACATCTCTGAATCATTCCATAATTTTGCATCGCCAGATGTTTGCAACAAAGGTTTCCCTTCGGAGTTATTTTTCCCAAGAAGATTATTGTATGTTTCTTCATCTACAATTCTAATATCATGACTATTTTTATCACCATCTGGGCCAAGGTACTTCCCACTTGCTGTGAAGTAATCATCTATCCTCATTCCATCTGTACCTAAAAATTTCCCTTCAAAATCATAAATAAATTCTGACATCCTAGACATTATATTATATCCACCATATCTACTATCATGATCATAAAGCTCTCCTGTTTGATCTGTATATTTCAGCGGATTATTCATGCAATACGCATAGCGGTTGTAGTTTTGCGGATTGGTGGGGTCTTGCACGTAGTTGGTTTGTTCAATTACGGTTCCGTTGGCATCTATTAGCTGTACTATGCTACCGAGGTACATGCTGAGCTCCGCCGAAGTATGGTCTGTTACTGTGTAATATAAAGTGCCTGTCCCGTTCATAACAATATAAACTGCAATTAAGCCATTTGGTCCACTAATGTAGTTATATTCTTTTACATCACCATCCAAATGATTGATTTCTTTTTTACAACAATTTGTAAATATGTAAAATAATCTTGAAGAACCAGTAAATTAAATTGTCCAATTTATTAGGGGCTAAACCACATACATTGCAGTTAAATTTAAAAACATTTTACACAATAATGATAAATTAATCTCTTACACTCTCTTTTTCTTCAAGTTCGACGTTAATCTTTTTATATTCTGGTTTCCACATTGCCCCACTAATTGGATCAACAATAAAAAAACCTACTGGCATAAAAAAAGAAAGCAAAAAATTCTGAAAATATTTCCCATCTAATACAAAACATAATGTATCCTTTTGGGGCTGATAATCATCATGTGAAATTTCAATTAAATATTCAGCTCTTTTAAAATACCCATTATCTGCTTTTAAAACAAGCGTATCTGGACTTTGTGTAAATATTATTTCCTCACCTTTTCTATCAGTTACTTTTACATTAGTTTTTTCAGGAATTGTACTTATCGGAATGGCGTACATACTTTCACTATGCATTGTAGCACACCCTAAAAAAATATTGCTAAGTATTACAAGCAATAATAATATTACATTTTTTTTATTCATACTTGAGTTCTCTTTACTTAAAACATTGATATAATGCCACTAACAATTTTATCTAAAGTTAATTCATTTGGATATTTTGGAGTACTCTCATTAATCTTAGAAAAAAGAGTTAATGTTTCAAAATTCATAATAGAGTATCCTAATCCAGGGAAAGAAGTTATACCAGAACTTAATGCTGTTTGTGTTAACAGGTTTCCAGACCAAACTCCTCCAGCCTGTGCTCCAATTCCAGCACCTTCTACAAAGCCAAGCATAGAGTAACCGAATAGCTCCCAGCCTCTTAGACCTTCTTCTCTTAATCTTATGTTTCTATCTATAAAACCATAAGTACCACTTGATAATGAATGAGAGATAGCACTAATACCTTCTTTAGATAATCCTAAATCACTTGCAAGCTTGCTTCCTGTTAAGCCATATGATGTATATGCACCTAATGCACCTGTTCCTAATCCGATTAAACCTGCCTTCCAAGTACCTTCAACTCCCCTTCCTTGTGCAAAATTTGATGCTATATTAATATTGTTAATTAATAAAGCTGATGATGATATAGACCAGCCTAATGATGCACCTTCCCCACTAGCTGCAGTCATCAAACTGGTTGTCGCAGTTCCGCCAAGTGTTGCTGCAGTGAGTGCACCTGCACCTGCACCTGCACCAACCATTGCTCCTGTTATTGCTCCTTTCCACCAATCAGTACCTGCCCAACTTCCTGCTTTACCTCCAAACGGATTCCAGTTTGCATTTGTTAAACCACGATCACCAGCAGCAATAGAACCACCAATATAACTACCTAATACTGCACCTCCAACAACAAACCATACAAACTCCCCACTCGGATCCGTATATTTCAGCGGATTATTCATGCAATACGCATAGCGGTTGTAGTTTTGCGGGTTGGTGGAGTCTTGAACGTAGTTGGTTTCTTCAATTACGGTTCCGTTCTCATCTATCAGCTGGATGATGCTGTGTGTCTGGATGCCGGACTTAGTATGGTATATAAGCTGCGTAGGCATTAATTGTTTTTGTTTTCAGTAGTAAAGATACTGATTTATAAACAAATAAAAATTTTATGGTTAAAAATTCTTAAATCTAATTTTAAGTGGACCGAATTGAGGGGAAGCTAACACAGCCAAATGCTTTTCTAAACGATTAGGCTTACAACCCAAAACAGTTAACAACATAACGATTAACCATCTAATATAGATGCTGTGATTTTTCATTTATAAATTACTATCTTTAAAATCGAAATTAAAAAACTAAAATTAAATAGCAAATCATGTTAGATGTGAAAATGAAAATATTGAGTATTCTGTTGTGTAAGCGCATTTATTTATAAAGATTTTGAAGGGCTGTGCTGATGAAACGATTTTTTAACATTCTATTTTATCTATCCATAATCATCTTTGTCATTTACCTGACACAAGTTGATTATTTGGTTTTTTCTGACATACAGTTGAATTACTGGTATCTCGGACTTGCCATTGTCTTTTTATGGACAGGATTTTATTTCAGCACGCAAAGTTGGTGGTATGCACTGAAAATTCACAAAATTAAGATCAGCCGAAAAACCGGTTTAATATCTCATGGGCTTTCAATTTTCGCAAAATATATTCCGGGGAAAGTGTGGATGATATTAGGAAGGGCAAGCTATGTTGCGAAGGATGAAGGCATTTCAGCAAAAACACCTTCAGTAGCCTCTTTAAAAGAACAGCTGGTATTCATCATGTCAGGAATGTTAATCAGTATTCTGCCCATACTGTATTTTGATTTCCCTTGGTACATACCATGGATTGTAGTCAGTACATCTGTGGGAATTGCTTTGTTCTTATTTGTCAAGCCGGTACATAATCTAAGTCAAAACATCTTAAGTAAATTATTCAAAAAGCCCATTGCCATTCCACTTATCTCAATTTCAAAAGCCATCAAGCTGGGATTTTACACCATATTATATTGGAGCTGCTGGATACTGTCCTTTTATTTCCTAATACAGGCGGTTGGAATCCATAATTCATTTGTATCGGCATTTATTTTCCCGATTAGTGCCATTTATGGTATTCTCGCTATAATTGTACCGGGAGGAATCGGCGTACGAGAGGGAATTATGGTAAGCTTATTTGTTTTTCTGGGGG
>JAQIBY010000075.1 GCA_027858835.1 Bacteroidales bacterium
AATAAAAACCAATGTGTCCTTATCTTGTATCACAGGCATGCTGCTATCTCGGATATCGTAATAATTCTCACATGAAAATAGTGTGAGCAAAATTATGCTTGTGATAAAAGCAAATACAAGATATTTTATTGTTTTTTGATACAGCATAAGGTTCTAATTTCTTATTATTTTAAAATCTTCTCCATCTTTGGTTTTATAGCGAATGATACCGTATTGTAGCGAGTACCAGACTTCTTGCATGTCAGGACTATGATGATATACATTCCCATAAAATTCCTGTATCGTATCAAATTGCAGCATATAAACATCATTATAAAGATAAGCTGCCTGTTTGTATGCTATCATATCTCTGTAGTAAAACAGATACGCAGGAATATTTACAGATTTATCATAAACAAATGCTTTCTCAACATGGATTTTAACGGTAAACACTGGTGTATCAACCATTGGATGAGCGTAGTGCAAAAAGCAATACTCTTCATTGTAATTATTTGATGATGACCAGCGAAAATCTTTTTCAACAATTAGCGTATCTATGTTATTGTTAAGAGAATCAAAAAACAATAATTTTTGACCATTCTCCCAAACGGGAACAGCATAATCTGGAATGTATTCAGTGTCCTCACATGAAGTAATGACAGATAACACTACTATAAAAGATAACCAACTTATTAATGCTCTAATCTTCATTGTTGATAATTTTAAAGATTTCACCATTCTTTTTTTCGTAATTAATTATTCCATGTCTGCTTGTATATAGTACAGATACAATTTCTGGTAGTCCATAAAGGCTATCATTATTAACCCTTGGTGGTGCTGTATCCTGACAAAAGGTATAAACACTTGTAAATACAGAGCCATTTTGATTAATCGTTGTTGCACTACTACCCTCTTCTGTATGAAATTGATATTGAGATTTCAAATAGATCAAATCATGGATACCACCAATGCCAACAGAAAAAGTAAGGCTATCAAGCATTTCATTTTTAAGAGCAATGTAATAATAATCGATTTGCTCTTTAAAGCCTTCACTGGAATATTGGTAATCATAATACATACGAATAAGAAATGAATCAGCTTCATTATGTTGATTCATAAACACTATGGTATCATTATTCTCAAAAAATGGGCGCTCAGCTTCATCAATATCAATATATTGTCTTTCACAAGCCATTAACGAAAATAAAACTATTATTACAGAAACATATTTATCCATAACATATTATAATTTTGAAATTTTTTCATAATACAACATCGCATTATATTTTACATGAATAATATAAATACCAGAAGCCAGTCCGTCTAAATCAAGAAAACCTAATGATGAACATTTAATTGTTTCACTAACTTTATGACCTGTAATATCATAAACAGCACATTCTATTTCACCCCCCTTATAATTGCCTAATTTTATATTAATAAGTGATTCAGCCGGATTTGGATATAAACTTATGCTCACATCACCTGCTAACGAATCTTCAAATAATTCATTATCAAAGCTCATACTTATTGAGTCAAAATGATTATAAATGTCATAATTACAAACAGTATCATATTTACTAACAATTTTACTTTCATCGCATTGACTTACTGTGTGTGCTGGCTATGCAGCAAGCTTTTTGGTTTTTTCATATTGCAATAATTTTCTTTAGTTTTGGCTTTTAATACCACAATAATACTCAATTGTTATCTAACAAACCAATATTTATAGGCATTTTAAAAAAAGTTTCAAAAACAGGGATATTTGCGTGAGGTAATGTCCTACGAAGATGTAATCCAAATGTCATTACACTGTCGCTTAAATTAGACGAAGTTTAAGTAATACTATTTCAACTACCTCTGCTACTTTCTTATTACCAAAGGTGTAGCTGATGCAGAAGAGAAAATTAATTGAATAATAACTATTGTCCGTTTTAATTAATTAAAGCTCACGGTAATTTCCGGCATTGCTAAATGCCATTCAGAGGGATCATTTTCGTCCAAATCTTCAGCACCAAAATGTCCGTCGCCATTTTTATCTTCAAATTGCCATGCATCGTTAATATTAAAATCAATCACTAATTCCTCTCCGCTTGCTTCCTCAAAATTAAAATTTAAAAGCGCATAATATATCGGTTGCGGTGCATTCAACATAAACTCAAGACTACCAAACGGGCCAAAATTTTGTGCGTTTTTGCCAGCAAAATCATACCATGAGGAACAATCTCCATTGTGAGTGTAGGCAGCATCACGAGGAGTAACAGGATCCATATTCGGATATTGTGCCTCTCCCATTAACCAACCGATTTCCACACCGTCATTCACCTGACACATATCTCCGGGTTGGTGCAATCCTTCTTCTACTTCTGCATCATCCGATAAATAAATGCGATAATTACGGTATTCAAGCCCACGATCAATTGTCATAATCGAAATCAGCATTTGTTGATAATAAATTTCCATTTGAATTGCCTCATAGTCTCCTTCCGGGATCGTATTTCCCTGAAGCAAAGAATAGCTATCAGTATCATCTGTAAAATTGTAAATTACTGATGAAGCTAAATCGCCCATATCAAAAAGCAGAAAATCTTCAGTTTCTCCGGCACCGATTAATCGAGCAGATTTTATTGCAATAAGGTACTCCTGGGGAGTTTCATAAGTAAAAGATTCTATCGATTTTTCAGCAATTCCTTGTTTCAAGGTATTGAAACTCGTCTTGATTTTAATCTCCGTAATTTGTTTGTCATCATTCTTTTCGCAGGATGTCATAAACGCTATTGCGCTCAACAAGAGGATAATAAATGTCATTTTTCTCATGTCAGAAATCATTGGTTAATATATTGCAAGATACATTTTTTTAATTAATCAATATTCTTGAGATGAGATATATTTAGATGAACTTATTAAGAATCAACTGATCACCATTCCGTTTGAACAAATACCATGCAAGCATAACCCAATTTATCACCAAACCCAAAAACCATAAAAGCTGGTTCCATGATATTTTTACAATGCGTAACACTTTCTAACCAGCCTTGAACCAACTCCTGTTCATCATCATATTGACGGGCAATGTTTTCACCATAATAAATCCAAAAATAGCTTGCATCATCAAGACGAATTTCAGAGTTATTTCCATCGCTTCCGATATGCGAAAACAAGGAGTTTTCCGCCATATCATTTGCATGATTCTGCGCAATTCCATCAAGTTCGGTATCAGAAATTAATGACTCCGCAGCGTCATAATGCGTTTTTCCGCAATAGCGACTTTCACTTCGTGCTTGATTTACAAGTTGCTTCACCAGTTTTGGGTTATAATCCTGAGCAGAAACTCTGGAACTATTAGACAGCAGAAAAGCAAACAACAAAACCAAACTAACAGAAAAATATTTCATCATGCTAAATAAACGAATTGGATTTAATGAATAGTATCAATAAATCGTTAAAAATTGAAAAACTGAGATTCCCAGATACTGAAACTGCGTAAATACAGTAATTTGAGAATTCGGGTTAATGGACAAAATGGTTGGTAAAAAGCTTCACACGGCTGTAATTTATTAGGTTTGCATTAAATGAAAGCTTATGAATAAAAAAAGTGTTTAAACTGTGGGAGTACAATTTTGCAAAAACATGGAGTTCGAAACGGCAAACAACGATATAAATGTGTGGCATGTGGACAATATTTTACAGGAGGTTCTATTATATCTTCATCCCAAATTTGGGATGAATACACAACTGGAAAACAAACTTATAAACAACTATCTATAAAGCATAAGTGTAGTACAAAGACGATACAGCGAAAATTTGATTCACATAGGCTAAAAAAGTCGTTAAAAATTCCGAGAGAAGTTATCGTTTTGATGGATACAACATACTGGGGAACCAACTTTGGTGTAATGTTGTTTAAGGATAATATTACAAAAGAAAACCTACTGAAGTACTACATAAAGAATGAAACAAATGCCAAGTACAGGGAAGGAATAGAAGAGTTGAAATCCAGAGGGTACATTATTAAAGCCATTGTTTGTGATGGACGTAGGGGACTAATTCAGACCTTTGAAAATATACCTGTACAAATGTGCCAGTTCCACCAAGTCTCAATTGTAAGGAGGCATATCACAAAAAACCCTAGAATGCCTGCTGCCATTGAACTAAATCGAATAACAGAGCTAATGAAGCATACCGACAAAGAGTCATTTGAAGGGGCTTTAAAGCAGTGGTATGGTAGGTGGGAATCATTTCTTAACGAAAGGTCTGTCAACGAACAATCAGGCAAAAGCTATTATACTCACAAAAGATTAAGAAGTGCTTATCGTAGCCTGAAAACAAATCTCAAATGGTTGTTTACATGGTACGATTACATAGAGCTTAACATTCCTAATACAACAAATGTTATTGAAGGACACTTTGCTGATTTGAAAAATAAACTTCGCATGATATTTCAGCTATTCGTCCAATAACAAAAAATTATGACTAAGCGCTTTTAGCACTAATTCGATTACAGCAAAAATGAGAAATCAACTAAATTCAACACTTGTAACAAAACAATAATCATCAACAGGATAGCAAAGCTACCAAGATAGACAAATAAACTTTTCAGATAAAACACTGCATGTTCAAAGTCCTCATTTTCACTGCTAATTTGATAGCGTTTCAAATTCACGGCGAAAAGGCTGAGAATAAAAGCAGGAAAAAATGCCAACATGGCATTTATCAAGGCAAAAGCAAAAAGCAAGTCACTGATATCAAAACTTTTATAGATATAGAGATTGTCCTGTGCACCGTAAAAAATAATTGCAAAAACAATGCTTCCTGCTGTCCACAAAAACCCAATCATTGTAAGAAAAACACTCCAGTAACGAATGATTTTCAAATGTTTACGTATGATTGCAATGTAGTCAGTCATTTGATTTTTTATTAGTGCATCACAGGAGAATTAAACAAAAACCGATTTCTCAGCCGTGGTGAGTTTTCATCCAAATATTCAATATAATCGAGTAGTTGCTTTGGCTGAATATCTTTCGCAACAATTGTCTTTTCAGCATTCAGGATATATAGCCGAGGTGTCTTATATACACCGTAAGCAGTTAACAAATCCGGATTTTCATCCCGATTCCATAGATTTAAAAAAGGCAATTGATATTTGCTAATGTAATCTTTCCAAGCTTGCTCTTTTTGGTCGATATTTATGGTAATGACATCAACATTCATCACTTTGAGATCATCAGCAATATCAACCAATTCCTTGGTTTTCTCAGTACAAATTAGGCAATCTGTTTCCAAGAACCAAAGCAGGGTATATCGTCCGTTTCCATCATATAGAGAGTGCATCTCTCCCACTGCATCAGGAAAACTTAATTTCACAGCTGGTTTGCCAACAAGATTTTGCTCCAATAAATCCGCTCTTCGTTGGATTTCTTCGACAACTTGTGCATTAGCCCAAGGGATTTTCCCTGCCTCAAAATAATTTCGGGCGATGTAAACAAACACCGCATCCATTCCAACTACGGCAGGATTCTCATATCTGTCCATTAAATAACTAATCACATAACGATGGGCCGTTTCACTTGCTGAAGCTTTATTCAAAAGAAAATCTATCTCTTCATAAACTAAATGAATAGAATCAGCTCTGGAATTTAAAAAGTATTGACAAAACTGCTCCAATTGATTGTGAAATACATGCACCGGAGCATTAAAAACGGCAGGTTCACTGAAATTCACGTGATCAAAAAAATGACGGCTTATGTAATTGAACCACTTATGAGGTTTTTCATTACGCAATGCTTGTATCTGCGCAGGAACCGGATGCGGATTCATAGCCTGAATAACATCTCCCAATACCGAGCCATCAAACATCAAACTCAAAGAATCAAAGAGTGCTTTTCGCTCTGCGTCAATTGCTTCTAACTTAAGTTTTATCGAAGCGATCGAATCCGGCGTGTTTTGATAAAAGCGTTTTTCAATTTCCAATTGTCTGCTTGCCTTGCTGAATTTGGCCATACTGCGTTGAAAATCAACGAAAGCCTGATTTTGAATATCGCCGGTAATTTTAAGCGAATCCAACACCTGATATTGTCTGGTATAAATACTGAGCTGCTGTTTGTCACCGATTAAAAAATCAAAATGCGCGCCTGAGGGCATCACAGCAAAATAAATTCCATGTTGAAGGGGATTTTCGCCTGAAATAATTGCTTTTCCCTGAGCATTAGTTAGTGCTGAATCCACAACAAAAATATCAGGACCCGAATGATGACCTAAACGCAGCAATTGATTTGGCAAATCAGGGATTTCAAAACTCAGATGATACGATTGAGCCTGAAGGGTATTCAGGCTCAAAATCAATAATATAGTAAGTAAAATACCTTTATTCATCAACCTTTTCCTTTGCTTTTTTCCTGCGATCAAATTCAATAAATCGAATAATATAATCCACATCAATACGTTTTGCGACAATGCGTTTTTCAGAGTCAAGAATATAAATTACTGGTGTTGAATAGATATCGTAATTATTTCTAAAATCAGAATGTTGATAAGGATCCCAAACATTTATCCACTGATCAATTTCTTTTTCTTCGATAAACTCTCTCCATTCGGGTTCGTTTCCTTGTGTGTAAACGGCAAATACTTCAACATTATCATTTTTTAGTGTGTCAATGTATTTCTCATACAATTTAGGAACAATTTTCTTGCAATGTCCGCAACTTGGTTCGTAAAACACAAGAATAACATATTCAGCATCTACTTCATGAAGCGTTGCAAATTCATTATGAAAAGTTGGGACTTTCGCAATATCCGGAGCAATGCTGCCGATAAAATTCGGAGCGATTTTCTTTACCCGTTCTGCGATTTTCTCTAACAACTCCTCGTCGGCCCAAAACGCCTGTCCTGACAAATACCAATTTTCGGCAAGTGTAACAAACACTTTATCCATTCCCATTATTTTTGATGTCTCAAAATAATTTAGAAGGTGTGATGTCATAAAACGGAACATATCCTCATTGGGTTTCGAGGCTTCAATCAGTTTGTTGGCAATGGGAATTACGGTATCGGCAACCGGAGGAACAACATTTTTAAAATAATAATCAATTTTTGCTTTAAGAATCGGCGTACGCATTAATCCGGGCTCTGTCAAGTCGATATTATCAAAATAATGATCGCGATAATAGCGATATTGGAAAGTTGAATCGGTTATATTTCCATCTGCATCCTTTGGTGGTTCAGGGATTTCAGGTTCAATGATAGCATTAATGATTTTGCCGAAAAGATTGTCTTTGTTTTCAGCTACAATGGTTTTCATATAATCAATTCTTGTATTTGAGATTTCACGAATTTTTTCTTTGTAAACCTCCACAGAATCAGATTTCGGGTCTAAAGCCTGAATACGTTTTTGAAAACGATTCACATCAAACTGCACCTCCGACATACGGCGCTGATATTCATTAAATGCAACATTTGTTTTACTCCCTTTAACTTCCATGAAATCAACAAAACCTTCTGTACTTGTTGAGAGTTTAAATTCCTGATCATCATCAACCAACAATTCAAAATATGCGTTATTCATGGAAGGCAAAACCAAAATGTATATACCCGGATCGAGTGCTTCATCGCCTGAGAAAATTGCTTTCCCATTTGCATCTGCCTGAACCGTATCGACAACAAATTTCTGTTCTCCGAAGTGATGTCCTAGCATCATAATGGTATCAGAAACACCTTCAACCTGCACTTCAATTTTATATTCCTGCGCACGAGAAACTCCTGAAAATATCATCAGAAGCACCAACATAAATGAAAAACTTAAATATCTCATAAAAATCTATTTTTATTTATAACAAACAAATTTCGGACTTGTTTCGTTGTCCTGATTAACAAAAATTTTGCCAAGCTTAATAATTATCATTCCAATTCTGTTTTCGCTGCAATTTCAGATCCTGCAAAAGACTTGATTTCACGTTAATCTGAAAACTATAAAACTGGTGAGTTCCAAAGGGAACAAAGGCCAGGCTCATTTCCCAACAATGTAAATCGCGATGAATTTCAATGTTTGTATAAGTTAATTGTTTATTGACAAAATCATAACCGCTACTCACGGACACTTTCCATTTTTTTGTCAAATTGACATCTCCGCTAAACTCAAAAGTTTGAGTTGTATTTGGGGTATCGTAAATTTTTGTGTAATTAAAACTATAACTCAAATTCAGGCTCCAGGGCACGCTGAAATCAACATAAGCATGCGGATATCCATACAAAAACTGATCGGCATTTTTATCTACTCCTCCAACACCGTCAGCACTAAAACGTATACTTGCCTTTACATCAGCACGAGTAATTCTGGCAAGCTTGCCGTTTTTATTGAACTGCAATTCGTTAATACGTCGTCCGTTTCCAAGGCTGTCAACATTAAAAGTATAAGGATCAAATTGTGCATTGAAGTTCAAATTTAACTTTCCGATACTTGTACGACCAGTCATCCCGACAGGTGACCAGTTCAATGAATCGAGCATAATATTATAACTTGTATTAAAGCTCAAAGATTCCAATATTTTTATCTTTTTCAATTCGCCGGTTGTATCTTTTGCACTTGCCACTTTAGCTTCTAAATTATTTGTCAGATTAAAACGCAGAGCTCCTGCCCCATTTTCGGGTGCAGATCCGTAAGCTCCATCCCGGTAACGGCTGTAGGTTTTACTAATCGTGTCATATTGTCTATTGCGGTTCAGCAATCTCCTTGTTATTGAACTGAAGGCACTACTAATCGTGTCATATTGACCTGTCATTTCATCATAATAAATATCAGAAATATAATCTGCATAATATTTAAAGCGCTCTGCACTAAAATCCGGGTAATACGTCATATTTACCGACGGGGTAATCACATGACGCACAGCTTTCAAATAATTTGTGCGAAAATCAAACATCCCGTAAATCTTCGTACTTAAACTTGCTCCGGTTTTGTAATCCCACATGCGATTAAATCCGTAAACATTGGTTTCAACCGGCGTACCAAAGGTTGAGTCCACATCATTAAAGGCCGAGTCTTGATATGTGATATCAAGGGATTTTGCATACCAACGCTCTGTATAATTAAAGTATGGACTTACGGTAATATAATTTAATAATTTCATGTTTGTGCTTATTGACACTGAGTGCTTTATCCCATTATCAAAATCCTGAAATTCAAGATTAAAAATGGAATCTTCACGCGTTTTTACCCGATTCATAGCCTGCATATTGTATGACACGCCAATTTTTTCATAAAAGCGTTCTTTCCCTGATGCAGTTTTTCGTTTCAAGGGATATATCCTGCTCATGGAAAAGTCAATATTCGGCAGTGTCATGGTAACTGTGGAGTCTCTATTATTTTGACTATGCTGCAACGACATATTGAAAGAAAACGGCGTTCCGGGCCAAAATTTACTAAAATTCACACTACTTTGCTTGGTATTGCTGAGATAATTATTCGCATTGTAGGAGTTGAATTTATCATAAGCTGAAGAGCTCATATTAACACTAGCAGAAAAATCCATGCTAGGATGCGCTTTCGGATCTTGTTTATGTACCCATTTGAATTTGTACAACTGATTTTTTTGGTAATTTTCAAACCCGGCATAACCTAACACGTTCTTATTGTAAACAAAACTCAAATTACCATTCATTTTATATCTGACCCGATAATTTGAGCTAATTCCGGCGCCCCAACTTCCTTTGGAATAAATATCACCGGTAAGCAGCAAATCCAAATAATCATTAATTGCCCAGTAATATCCGCCATTTCTGAGAAAAAACCCACGATTAATCTCTTCCCCATATTCCGGGATAATCACACCTGATGTGGCTCCTTTTTTATTCGGGAAAAAGCCAAATGGAATGCCAAGCGGAGTTGGGATATCTTCAACCACAAGAAATGCAGGGCCTGAAACCACCTTATCATCTGGGATAACCTTCGCTTTTGTAAGTTTGAAATAAAAATGCGGATGATCAAGGTCACAAGTTGTAAACTTTCCATTAATCATATGAATACTACCATCGGTATGCCGTTTTGTCTTGCCCCCGTGGAGATAAGCACCGTCAAATTCAGAGGTTACATTTTTTATTATTCCTTTTTTCGAATTAAAATTATAACGAATAGTATCAGCTTCAAAGGTTTCATCCCCTTGCACAAAAATTGGTTTTCCAGTAACATTTCCTAGCGAATCTTGCATCCCATAAGCAATAACATCGCGAGTTTTCATGTTTACTTTGATGAAATCAGCATTGAGTTGGATATCATCATATTTAATTTCTGCATCTTTATAAAGCAAAAGCAACTCATCTTGAATCAAATTTATATTTGAATCTTTTGCTATATAATAAACCGGCATATCAATGGCTTGAGATGATTTTTCCGGAAGTGTATCGACAATAATTGTATCCGTTTGCATTGTCGTATCAGGGGTTTCAGTAAAGCTGCTATCCGGTAAAAACGAGAAATCATCAACAGGAGTATTCAAACCTGCAAAAAGCAAACCGGCAGGAAAAATAAGCAGGCAAACCAAAATAAATATGATTGGTTTAAATATTTTAGTAAATTTATTCACCAAATTGGTCTTGTTTTTGTAATTTTAAATTTTTGTTCAAAACTAATTAAAAAAATGCATTCAAAAGCAAAGGCAGTAATGAAACGTACACAGATAATTTTATTGTTACTAATTTTTGGATTTTCACAGTTTTCAGCAAATTTATTTGCGCAAAACGGTAAATCCGATTTTAAAATTCAAAAAGTAGTCATTGATCCCGGTCACGGGGGGAAAGATCCGGGTGCTGTTGGTAAAATTAGTTATGAAAAAGATTTAACCTTAGCAATGGCATTAAAACTCGGCGGATACATCAATGAGCATCTTCCGGATGTCGAAATTGTTTATACCCGCGACACGGATGTTTTTGTGGAGCTGTATAAACGCGCACAAATTGCCAATGAAGCAAAAGCAGATTTGTTTATCAGTATTCATATTAATGCTGCCGGCTCACCAAATGCCGTAGGAACTGAAACCTTTGCAATGGGATTGCACAAATCTGAATCTAATCTTTCTGTAGCGAAAAAAGAAAACTCGGTAATTATGTTTGAAGATAATTATGAGGAAAATTACGAAGGCTTTGACCCCACAAGCCCTGAATCTCATATTATGTTTTCCATGTATCAAAATGCGTATCTCGGACAAAGTCTGAATCTTGCCGCACTGGTTCAAGACCAATTTACGAATCGGGTAGGAAGATATAACCGCGGCGTAAAACAAGCCGGTTTCTGGGTTTTACATAAAGTTGCCATGCCAAGCATTTTGATTGAGGCAGGATTTATTTCCAATCCGGACGAAGAGAAATATTTGAACACCGAAGAAGGAATTACCTACATGGCATCAGCAATTTATCGAGCATTCAGAGATTACAAGAAAGCATTTGAGGCGGATAACCTAACCTCAGGAGATGAGGATTTTAACATAGTAGAATCTATAGAAGAAACTGAAGATAATTCAGAGGATAATGAAAATCAAGACGAAAACTCCAATGAACAAGAAAACACAAATATCACATTCCCCTCTGATAACACAGAAAATGCTGAGATTGTATTTCGAGTTCAAATTGGTGCTAGCAGTGAATCATGTCAGAATTTCACAGAAAAATATCCGGAAATAACCGATGTATGGGAGTATTTCCACATGGGATTATACAAACATACAGCCGGAAAAACATCAAATTACCAGAAAATTGTTAATTTGCAAAACAAACTACGAGGACAATATCCTGATTGCTTTGTCGTTGCTTTTAAGAAAGATAGCCGTATTACAATCAGGGATGCTTTAAATGAATTAGGGGATTAATTATGAGTAAAAAATCCAGGAGAAAATACAGTCTTATCGGTTTTCTTGTTGTACTAATATTAGCGGCAAGTTACTGGGGATTTAATTATTTGAAAGGAAATGATTTGTTTAATAAACAAAATACATTTCATGTCATGTATGAGCGCATCGACGGATTAAATGTATCAAGTCCGGTAACGATAAACGGATATAAGGTAGGACAGGTATCTGAAATCCGTATGCTTCATGAGCAAAATGCGAGCTTATTGGTTAGCTTTGATCTATCGAGTGAATATCCTATCCCAAAAAATTCCATCGCAAGAATTTATAGCATGGATTTAATGGGCACAAAAGGCATTGAAATTGATTTGGCAGCCTCTGAACTTTTACATATTGAAAATGACACCCTAACTGGACAAATGGAACAAAGCCTTAGAGATCAGGTTAATATGCAAATGCTTCCACTAAAAAATCAGGCAGAAGAATTGATGAAAGAAATTGAGTCTGCCATTGCTGTCATAAAATACATTTTCAATGAGGAAACCCAACGAAATTTACACAATAGTTTTGAAAGCATAAAGCAAACCGTGAGTTATCTAGAATCATCAAGTCAAAGTTTAGATTCTCTCATGACAGATCAGAAAACCCGAATTGCCCGTATTCTGGAATATTCAGAGCGCATTACGAAAAATTTGGATAAAAACAGCGATGAAATCACAAATACAATAAAAAATCTCTCTCAGTTTTCAGATAGCCTTGCCGTAATTAATTTAGTTCAAACCATTGATAACGCAAATAAAATTGTCGGTGAATTTGCGGAAATTTCCGAAAAAATTAACAGCGGAGAAGGCAGTCTCGGTATGTTTATTAACAACGACAGTTTGTATCTTGAACTGGAACGGGCATCAGTAAATCTCGACCGCCTTATTTATGATATCCGCATGAATCCTGAGCATTATGTCAACGTAAAACTCATTGATTTTGGGAAAGAAGTTCGTGTGGTTGATGAATCCATGCTAAATGAACGAGAAAAACGACAGTTAGAGAAAAAGCGAGAACGACTGAAGGAGCAGGATGAAAATCCGCACTAGTATTTTACGGACATATTGTCATTGATGAAAAACTAAACAAACAAATCAGGTCAGCTTTTCATTGTGCTTGCAATAATCGGCTTTATGGCATAGCCGGCATTTGCTCAGGAAATCCATATCACAAATGAACTGAGCCTTTGGACAGGAGCCCGCTTATTATTTTTGGATACGTATTTTACGGGGTTTTGAAACCATTTCATACCAGCCAACAGGATTACACCAAATCTAAAGTTATAATCATCAAAAATTCACTAAATTTTGTACATTTACAGAATGACATGGAAAGAGCGCATAGAAGACTTTCATACCTATTTAAAATTAGAACTTTCGTTATCAGAAGCTTCTCAGGCTGCCTACCTTCGCGACATTGACAAATTACACAGATTCATTCGAGACATTCAAACATCTGAAAAAACAGCAGATCAGCTCTCTCATGAAGATTTACAAGCCTTTGTTGAATGGTTAAATGAAATTGGATTAAGCGCACGCTCACAAGCCAGAATAATCAGTGGAGTTAAAAGTTTTTACCGTTTTTTACTTTTAGATAATCAAATTGATGACAACCCTGCGGCACTACTGGATGCTCCGCGAATTGGAATGAAATTACCGGAGTTCCTCAGCGTCAACGAAATCAGCAACATGATTAAAAGTGTCGATTTATCTGACCCTCTGGGACACAGAAACAGAGCAATTATTGAAGTAATGTATGGATGTGGACTTCGGGTTTCGGAGTTATGTAATCTAAGATTATCTCATGTGTATTTTGAAGAAAGCTTTATTCGCGTTGTTGGGAAAGGGGAAAAAGAACGATTAATCCCGATTAATCCGCCTGCGCTAAAATCCATAAAATTGTACATTGAAGGTACCCGAAGACATCAACCGATAAAGCAAAATGCCACCGATATTTTATTTTTAAGCAAATCAGGCGGAATATTAAGTCGCGTGATGGTTTTCAATATCGTAAAGAAACATGCTGCATTGGCTGAAATCAAAAAAAATATCAGTCCTCATGCTTTGCGACACTCTTTTGCAACACATTTAGTAGAAGGCGGAGCCGATTTACGTGCTGTTCAGGAAATGCTCGGACACTCATCAATTACAACGACAGAAATATACACGCATTTGGATAAAAATTACCTAAAGGAAAATATATTGAGTTTTCATCCCAGATCCCAGAAAAAAGCATGATAAGCAATTTCTTCCATATTTTGATCTTCATTTTAATACTCATTAGCTTAGTTGCGGGGATAATTTCAATTTTTGAGAATGAAAAACGTGCAAGTTTAATTTTCATTGTAATTTCATTAAGCATACTCAGCTTTCTTCTTATTACTAATCATCTTCCTGATGAGATTGCCCATTACACAAAACTCATAAGCATTGGGGTATTCATGCTACTACTCATCATATTTACTTTGCCGATTTCCGGAACAAAACGAATACAAATTTATCAACCGAAAGATCGGATAGATGAACGAATCACCATGTTTTCACGATCGGCTTTGCAAGCGGAATCACTGGCCTTTCACGAGTTTTACAACAGCTATCCTGATTTACAAAAAATAGATGCAAAATGGAGACAGAATCCCGGATTATTGTCACCGGAAAGCAAGTTTTTCGACCGATTTCATTTTGCTGCTGCAGAAGCCAGCTTTCGAATTATAGCTGAAAACCGAAAACAACAGCTTTTTAAACCAACTAAAACGGCGAGCGAAATTGATGTAAACCAAATGAAAAAACATCTTAAAACATGGAGCAAACAGTTGGGCGCACAAGCAATTGGCTTTACAGCATTAAAAACTTATCATCGATATTCACATCGAGGTTATGGTGAGAACTACGGAAAACCGATATCTCAAAACCACAATTTTGCCATAGCAATTTTGGTTCCAATGTCTCACAAAGCCGTTCAAAAAGCCCCTCTTGCCCCAACGGTAAGCGAATCAGCGAATCAATATGTTAAAAGTGGAATTATTGCATTGCAGATTGCCGCATTCTTGTCTGAATTGGGCTATGAAGCAAAAGCCCACATTGATGGTGGATACGACTTAGTGCTTCCTTTGGTTGCTCAAGATGCCGGCTTAGGAACCATCGGTCGAATGGGGATAATGATATCTGAAAAAACAGGACCGCGATGTCGGATTGCAGTGGTAAGTACAAATCTGAAACTAAATGAAACGCAGCACAAGGCAATAGACAAATCGATTATTTCATTTTGTAATATTTGTAAGAAATGTGCTAATGTCTGCCCCTCAGCTGCTATATCAAAAAAGAAACGGGAAACAATAAATGGCATTACGCGTTGGCAAATCAATCAGGAAGCTTGTTATACATATTGGACAAAATCCGGAACTGATTGCGCCCGTTGCATGGCGGCATGTCCGTATTCTCATCCTAATAATATACTGCATTCCGGGGTACGATTTTTAATAAAGCGAAATGTGCTGTTCAGACATCTTGCAATAAAATTAGATGATGTATTTTACGGTAAACGCCCGAAATCAAAGTAATACAAATTGTGTTTCAGGATGATTTGATAAAGAAATTCTGAAACTACCAACCCCTGTACCGAATTTAACTTCGAGAGTTTATACCGAAGCATACTGAACGACTTGTGCTGATTCGTCAGCTGACGGAGAAGCAAGTGAAAGTATGCCTGCCTGAGGCAGTCAGGCGCCACCCGAAAGTTTTCGGATTGATGCTTAATCGGTATAAAAGAAGAAAACCTGATTTAAAACAAAAAGTCGCGTATGATTGAGCACAATTTAATGATTTGCATCATTATCTATAGTTTTTAATGAATCGGACAAAAGTCGATTAATTTCATCAAGCTCTTGCTTACTTAAATGTCGCCACTGTCCAAGAGGGACGTCCAAATTGATATTCATGATACGATACCGTTCTAATCGGCGAACTTTATTTCCAAGTTGCTCGCACATTCGTCGGATTTGCCGGTTTAAACCTTGCGTAAGAACGATTCTGAATCGAAATTTATCAATTTGCTCAACAAAACATTTTTTTGTGACAGTATCTAAAATCGGCACACCCTCTCCCATTTTTTTTATAAACGATTTTGTAATTGGATGCTTTACTGTCACAAGATATTCTTTTTCGTGATTATTTCTGGCACGCAATATTTTATTGACAATATCTCCGTCATTTGTAAGCAGAATTAATCCTTGGCTATCTTTATCTAAACGCCCAATGGGAAAAATTCGCTCAGGGTAATTAATGTATTCGATAATGTTATTTTTTTCTCTTTTAGTATCAGTGGTGCAAACAATTCCACGGGGTTTATTAAATGCCAGATAAACAAACTTACTAACTTTTGCAGTGATTAATTTCCCGTTAAGACGAATTTCATCTTTTTCAGACACTTTTTCACCAGGTTCTGCAAGTTTTCCATTGACTGTTACCTGTTTTTTTTCAACATACTTATCAGCCTCTCTTCGAGAACAATAGCCAATTTCACTGAAATATTTATTGATGCGAACCAGATTTTCCTTTTGCATAGGTGTGCAAAGATAAGGAATTTACACGAATGAAAATGCGTTTAAGGTGCAGGAAAAAGTCTGCAGCTTTTTGCTAGCGCTTAGTGTAAGCATTTGCAAACGAGTTAGCCTGTTTTCTTCCGAAAGATAGCATAAATTATGCAATATATGGATAGATAATTGTGCTTTTTAGGTGTTTTGTGAAATTGTTGTGCAAGAAAAAAAGGATTAAGCTGATAATCAATCACTTAATCCCTTTCATTGTCGGGGTAGCAGGACTTGAACCTGCGACCTCTTCGTCCCGAACGAAGCGCGCTACCGGGCTGCGCTATACCCCGAGTATTTCAATTGCAAAAATATTTGATTTTTTTCGAATTACACAGTATTCTGTGATTTTTTTTAAATTTCACCTGAATTTTTATCAATGATGGATGATACAGCAGAATCGCCGGTTACATTAACCGCTGTTCGGAGCATATCAAGTGGTCTGTCAACTGCATAGACCAAGGCAACACTTTCTGCAGGTAAACCAACTGCTTCTAAAACAACAATCAACATAACCATTCCGGCACCTGGAACCGCAGCTGATCCAATAGATGCAAGTGTTGCTGTAAGGATAATGGTTAATTGCGCAGAAATATCAAGCTGAATACCTAAGGTTTGAGCAATAAATACTGCTGCTACTGCCTGATAAAGGCTGGTCCCGTCCATATTTATCGTTGCGCCAATCGGTAGTACGAAGTTAGTGACTTCAGATCTTATTCCCAGATTTTCTTCGCAGGATTTTTTTGTCATCGGCAAAGTCGCTGCACTACTGCTGGTGCTGAATGCAAGAAGCTGTGCCGGTAACACTCCTCTTAAAAATTTCAGATAAGGAATCTTTGTTAGCAAGGTGACAAATAGCGGATAAACAAAAATCATCATTGCCAGCAATCCAATCACTACAGAAAGTGTATATAAACCAAGGGAAGCAAATAATTGCACGCTGTTTGCCGGATTATCACCGGCCACATCAACAATAACTGAAGCCATCAATGCAAACACGCCAATCGGAGCAAATCGCATGATAATATCAATAATTTTTAAAATCACATCATTCAGTCCGTCAAAAAAGGATATAACGAGTTTTACATTTTTCCCTTTTATCATGATAAGCGCAATCCCAAAAAGCAAAGCAAAAAATATGACTTGCAGCATATTGATATTATTACCGGCTGCACTTATAATGTTTTCCGGAACAATGTCCACAAGAAATTGCAATGGCCCCTGCCCTTCTAATTCCTGTGCGTTAAGTGATTTCTCTAAAACGTCTGATTTAAAACTTTCGGCATATTCCTCCTTTTTATCCTCCGGGAAAAAACTTCCCGGCTGAATTGTATTAACAATCAGTAAACCGATACTAATTGCCATCACAGTTGAAATAATATATAAAAAGAAAGTTCGCAATCCCATTCCTGAGAGTTTTGAGGCATCGCCTAAGTCGCTGATGCCTTTTACCAGACTCACAAAAATGAGAGGAATTGCAATTAGCTTCAGTAATTTGATAAAAATCTCACCGAATGGTGCAATCCAGTTTACGGTAAAGCTGTTTATTCCAAAAAATATTGAAGCAAAACCGTAAGCGATGCCTAAAAGCAAAGCAAGCAGAATCCAGACATAAAGCGGTATTCGCTTTAACTTGGTCATTATTTCGCAGTTTGGTGCTGAACTCTTAACAAGTCATTCAGTTCTTTCACCGGATTAAAGGTGATTTGTGGCACTTCCACAAAAACAGTTAACCAGTTACTCATTCCGCCATTCCATAAACCGGGCAGCTCATAAGATTTAATTATTTCACCTTCATGAGATTTCTCCACAACGAGTCCGGCATTTTCATCACGGAAATTAAGGAGATTGAATTTATTTCCTTTATAATCACGAATACTGCAAGCAATGTCAACAGGATTAAAATGAGTGGAATCTTCAAGCATTTCTAACTGTTTTTCATCCTCAAGATTAATTTGATTTTTCTCGAGAATTTCCAAACAGAGATTTCCGTTTTTACGTTTCACCCAAAATGGACCACCACCGGGTTCACTGGTGTTTTCAACCATTCCACAAACCCGAATTGGACGATTTAATGCATATTTAAGTTCTACAACGGCTTTTTCTTTATTATCGGAAAATTTTGTATTAGGCAGAATTTTTTCGAGAAATTGATTAATCTCTTTCCATGCCTTGTCAGTAAGTTTAGGCGATTTATCAAGTTTATTTAAAATATCAAAAACCTGCAATCTAATATACATTAAATACCCTCCGAGGAATTTTTTATATCTGACAGTCTCATGTTTAACGGTATCAGGTGCAACATTATCTACATTTTTAATAAAAACAATATCGCAGATAAGATTATTCAGGTTTTCAATCAAGGCGCCATGTCCGCCTGGGCGAAGCACTAATTCGCGGTTTTTATTTCTTAAAAGATTTCCCTTACTGTTAATCGCAATACTTGAAGTACTAACGGATTGCTCAGAAAATCCAAGATTAATTTTTATTGCATCTTCCTTTTTCAAAAAGGTTTTGCCTGAATGTTTAAATCGCTTTTCGAAGAGTTTTTGATGCTCCTTCTGTATTGTAAAGTGGATATTCACATCATCATCTTCAGAGCGACAATACATTATTCCTTCAACCAAATGCTCCTCAAAGGCTGTGCGAGTATGTCCGGGGTATTTATGAAACAAAATAAGTGCCTTTGGCAGTTCACTATAATTTAATCCTCGTTTATTGAGAATCATTCCTGCAATTTTATCGTATTCATTTTTTTTCAACAATTTGTCTAAAGACTGACCTCGCCGGAAAAATCGTTTGAATACTTCCGGGTAAAATGCGAATTTTTCGATATTCTCAAACGTATTTCTCAGACTGTAGAAATCTTTTTCGGCACTTACTTGCAGAAATTCATCTTCACTGCCTTTATAATTATCACGCAGATAACTCAAACGTTTAAACATACGAGTAGCAGCACCACTTGCTGGCACAAATTTCGAAAGATTGAGTTTTTTACTTTCTAAATTAAATATTTCAACAAACTGATCAATTTCTTCCTGATTAGGTTTAAATATCCCGTCCTGAATCGTTGCCGGACGTTCGGCTGTTATAAAAGTTTTTCCTGCTTTAATGGTTTCAATCTGTTGGTCCAAGCGCTTTGGGTCAACTCCGTTAGTTCTAAGAAACTTCAAATCTTTTTTGCTAAACATATTCCATCGGATTATGATTTGTAGGCACGAAATTAAACAATTTTCCCTTAAACAGTCAAGATTACGAAAGGAATATCTGTATCAATTGGTATAATAGTTTGTATAAGATTGGATAATTGACTAATTACCAATTAAGTAAAATGTGAGAATTTTAATTCCAAACTTTTTGATTTTTTAAGATTGTTGTCCGACAAAAAAAATGAGATTCACTATTTATTCATATCGCAGCGATTCAATCGGATCAAGTTTTGATGCTTTGACGGCAGGTAAGTAGCCGGACATTACACCAACAATAAAACATAAAACAACGCCGGTAATAATCCACAACCAAGGAATAACAAAGCCTCCACCGGTAATCATTGAAACAACATTCCCGGCAAGAATGCCAAGCACAATACCAAGCAAACCTCCAATTTGTCCAATGACAATTGACTCAAACAAAAATTGTTGTTTAATCGTATGACTTCTCGCTCCAACCGCTTTACGAATTCCAATTTCACGTGTGCGTTCAGCCACGGATACCAACATAATATTCATCAGCCCAATGCTCGCTCCAATGAGGGTAATAAGTCCGATTAATGTTGCTCCAATGGTGACAACGGAAATATTCTCAATTAAATCAGATGATAATTCATCGGCACTTTCCAATTCAAAATTATTTTCGTCATAAATAGTTAAGCCACGAATATTTCGAAACGTTCCGATTGCTTCATCCTTAGCAAATTCAATTTGTTCAGGATTCTCAGGCATTACAGTAATACGGAAAGAATAATTATAATATGCTGAAAAAGTTTCCCGCATATCAGTCAATGTCATTAAAACCATGCGGTCTCCATTACCGCCAAAACTTGACCCCTGTGATTTCAAAACAGCAAGCACAGTGCATTTTGTGTTTCCAATCATTATTTGCTTCCCAACAGGGTGTTCATTTCGCTCAAACAATTCTAAAGCCACTGCAGAGCCAATAATAACTGAATTTGTTCCTGTTTTCACCTCACTTTCCAAAAAGTTGCGCCCATATTGCAGGTCAAGCATAGACACAGTTAAATAGGTTTCATCAACACCATAAACACTTATATTAGGATTTGTTTTTTCAGAACCATACTTTGCCGTTGCAGTACTAGTCGCATGCGTAAAAACTGTCACTTTTGCCGGAAAATCAAAATTTCCCTTAAAAGCAACCGCATCTTTATAATCAATATTTTTAATTGATTGTTGCCTTTGCGCGGAATTACGTCCATGAAAGCTTCTGGACTTTTTTTGAATTGTAAACGAGCTGGCGCCCATACTGGAAAACTCATTGGTAATGGTTGATTTTATCGCATCTACAGCAGTTAATATTCCCACCAATGCCATAATTCCAAAAGCAATAATAAAGATTGTAATTACAGTTCGTAATCGATTGGATCGAATCGAAATTAATGCAACCCGGAAATTTTCTCTAAATAAACTTCCCATTTTTTATTTCTTATTTAAATAATTGTTAAAGCTAAAACATTTTAATCACAAAATTGTATTTGTGTAAGATAAACTAAGTTTTAAAACCAATGATACGGAATATACTTTTTATTATTATTTTAACACTTTCCGCTTACGCTCAGGCGCAAGTAGGTGTTATCAAGGGACGGATTTACGATGCAACGAATAATGAACCGATTCCATTTTCAAATATTTTTGTTGAAGATACAGACATGGGCTCCACTTCAGATTATGATGGGAATTTCATCATAACAAATGTAGAACCCGGTTTCTATCGCCTTACTGCAAAATCACTGGGATATGAAACACGTATGTCAGAAGAATTTCAGGTTCTGTCAGGCAAAACGGTTTTTGTAGATTTACCAATGCGAGAATCAGCAGTTGCCCTTGAAGAAGTTGTGGTTGAAGCCAGTATATTTGAGCGCAAAGATGAAGCGCCTGTAAGTCTGAGACGAATTGGAATTTCGGAAATTGAAAACAGTCCGGGAGCAAACAGAGATATTGCAAAAGTGATTCAGAATTTGCCCGGTGTAGCAGCTGTTCCGTCAGCAAATCGTAACGACCTGCTAATTCGAGGCGGTGCAAGTAACGAAGCGAAATTTTACCTTGACGGGATAGAGATACCGAATATAAATCACTTTGCAACACAAGGAGCAACCGGTGGGACAAACGGAATTTTAAATGCCGATTTCCTTCGCGAAGTGAATTTTTATTCAAGTGCATTTCCTTCTTCTAAAGCCAATGCCTTGAGTGCCGTTTTTGAATTCAAGCAAATTGAAGGAAATAAAGACCGCCCAAAATTCAGAGCAACACTTGGAGCCAGCGAACTAGCGCTTTCTAGCGATGGGCCGATTGGAGACAATACTACTTACATTTTTTCGGTCAGACGATCTTATTTGCAATTACTTTTCAAAGCAATCGGGCTACCATTTCTACCAACATTCAATGATTATCAAATGAAGGTGAAGACCAGAATTGATGATAAAAACCAACTCACATTGATTTCCGTCGGGGCACTTGATAAGAACCGCCTAGATCTTGGCATTGAAAATCCGGATGAATTCCAACGCTATTTATTAGCAAATCTGCCACAGCAAGATCAATGGAATTACACCATTGGTGCTGTGTGGAAACATTTTGGCGACAATGGGTTTCAGACCTTTGTGTTGAGCCGAAACATGCTTTCAAACAAAGCCTTCAAATATCAAAACAACGACGAATCAATGCCTCTTTTGCAGGATTACGTATCCACAGAAGCAGAAAATAAATTCCGTTGGGAAAATTACAACAAGTTAGACAACGGCATTGAGCTTACATTTGGTGCAGGCGGACAATATGTAAAATACATGAATTCCACATATCAACAAGTATTCTTGCCATCAGGCTCAACAACAATCGATTATGACAGTAATCTTGAGTTTTTCAAATACGCAGCTTTTGTGCAGGCATCAAAACGTTTTATAAACAATCGGTTAAGCACAAGTATTGGATATCGTATGTCAGGAAATACTTATGCAAGCTATATGAACAATCCGCTTGAACAGAGTTCCCCACAAATATCAGCTTCATACTTATTGACAGAAAAAATTTCTGTCAATGCACACATTGGGAAATATTATCAATTGCCTCCATATACAGCACTTGGATATAGGGACATGACAGGGCAACTCATAAACCGCGAAAATGAACTTGGATATATCACAGCTGATCACTATGTTACAGGATTTGAGTTCCGACCAGGGAAAAACAATCTCATAACAATTGAAGGGTTTTACAAAAATTACGCAAATTATCCTTTCTCAATTATCGATAGTATTTCGCTAGCACATCGTGGCATTGATTTTGGCAATGTAGGAGACGAAGCCCTCGTTTCATCATCTGAAGGAAGAGCCTATGGTATTGAAGTCTTATCGCAGAATCGCTTTCCCGGCGACATAAGCCTTGTCATATCATATACTTATGCAATTAGTGAATTTAAAGATAAAAACGGCGATTATGCATCCACAGCTTGGGATAATCGTCACATTTTCATCACTACAGCCTCGAAACAATTCAAAAATAATTGGTTTTTTGGCATAAAATGGAGATTTGCAGGAGGCTTGCCGTACACACCCTATGACTTGGCACTCAGCTCACAACGTGCAGCTTGGGATGTAAGATATCAACCCTATCTTGATTATAATTTATTAACATCACAACGCTTTGCCCCATTTCACCAATTAGATATCCGTATCGACAAAGCATTCAATTTTGATAACAGCAGATTGAAAGTCTATCTTGACATACAAAATTTGTATAATTTCAAATCAGAATCTCAGGATATATTGACACATTTAGATGTAAATGGGAATCCAATTATCGACCCGAATAATCCGTCACTATACGATTTACGCAGGATTCCTTCAGACGGAAACGGAACCATTTTGCCAACAATTGGAATAATTTTTGATTTTTAAACAGCCTAAAATCTCATTATTATGAAAACAAAATATATCATATTACTCATTATCGCATCCTTTGCTTTATTCGGATTTACACATCCTGAATCAAAGCAAAAGAAAAAAAAATCTACTGAGCCGACAATCATTCAAACGAATATCAAGGGCAAAGGATATCAGCTTGAATTAAGTTTCGAAGCCGGAGAAGCACATAATCATCCGACAATGGCAATTTGGATTGAAGATTTAGAAGGAAACTTCATTCAACCGCTTTATGTTACGGCATCCTTTGCACAAGGCGTTTACAAATACGGAAAACAGGAAGGACAAAAGTGGGTTAGTGGACGAAAACTCTATCAGGCAGCTCTCCCCTATTTCATCCATAAATGGGGAAAAGAAAGATCCATGATACCATCCGAAAAAAATCCAATACCCGATGCATATTCCGGTGCAACACCGGATGCCGATTTTATCTTAAAAACAAAAACGAACAAAAAATCCACTGAAAAATTCAAACTTATGATTGAAATTAATCAGACCTGGGATTTTAATGAATACTGGCATAATGCGAAGTTCCCGGACAATAAAGATTATAAAACATCTTGTCAACCATCAATTGTTTATGCAGTTGAAATTGACACCAAAAATCCAATGGACTTGTATGTGATGAATCCGATTGGGCACGGACATTACTCCGGTGATGATGGGAAATTATATACCGACATTTCTACATTAACAACGGCTAAGGAGATAGCAGAACGGATTGAAGTGCGATTAAGATAAATTGCTGCACAGAAATAAAAATCAGCCGGGGGAATTCTCTCCCGGTTTTTTATTTAAAAATTCTTACTTTTTTCCATACCTTTGAGCGCTGATTTTACGTTCATTTTGCAAACCATTATTATTGTGAAACTTAAATCATTCATTAAAAAAGATTTTAATCTGATGGAGCTTTTTCGCGGAGGTGCTATTGCTCTGGGATTTAAGTTTTTATCGGTTTTCATCGGATATTTCTTTTTCTGGCTGCTTGCAAAGTGGCTGGGTGCAGATGGTGTCGGAGTTTTCTCAACAGCCTGGACAATCCTAATGATCGGAGCAGTTTTCGGGAAAATTGGCTTTGATACTTCCATTGTGAAATTTATTGCCGGAAGCATTGGCCGAAAGAATCAACATCATGTGCGCCCGATATACCGATACAGCATCACAATTGTCGGAATCAACGCGATGCTTGTCGCCGGAATACTTTATATTTTTGCCCAACCAATCAGTGAACTTTTCTTTAATTCGGCGCAATACACAAATATTGTTCGGATAATCGCCATAACGGTTGTTCCACTCAGCATCCTAAACATTAATGCCGAAAGCCTAAAAGCCCTAAAAAATATTACGGCATTCAGCATTTTTCAGAACAGCAGCATCTATTTGGCAATTATCTTAATCATGCTGTTTCTGACAAATTACGGAATTACAAATAAGTCCAGTATTTTTGCGCTAAGCATGGGAACAAGTCTGCTTATGTTCATCAGCTTTATTGTGGTTTTCTCAAATTTCAGAAAAAAACTCCATCATAATCCGGACAAACCGGCATATCAATTCAACTTCAAAAAAACCATCGGAATCAGCCTCCCGATGATGCTCACAAACTCGCTTTTTTTAATCATGAGTTGGATGGATATCCTTATGCTCAGTGCGTTTAAAACGGATGCTGATGTCGGGATTTACAATACCTCACTGAAAATTTCCGCCGTTATCAGTATTGCATTAATTGCCATCAACAGCATTGCATTACCAAAATATGCAGAATTATTCGAAAAAAATGACATGCTCGGCTTTCGGAAAGTAGTAAAGCAGACAAGTTTCTTAAACTTCGGCTTGTCATTGCCTGTATTTCTCTTAATTCTCCTGGTACCGGGCTTTTTACTCGGAATTTTTGGGGAAGAATTTATCGCCGGAAAAATGAGTCTTATTATTCTCGCAATCGGGCAGATATTTAGTGCATTTTCAGGCTCTACCATTCATGTTTTGAATATGACAGGGAAAGAAAATGCAGCGAAAAATATTTTAATTACAACAGCCCTGCTGAATCTGGTTTTAAATTATCTGCTGGTTCCAAAATACGGAATTAACGGAGCAGCAATTGCAACGGCTATCAGTACCGTAATTTGGAATCTGCTGGCAGAAATCAGTATTTACAGACATTTAAAATTCCTTACTTATCCACTGATATCCGTAAGGAAAGCAAAGGATTTAAGGAATAAAATCATGGACAAATAATATGAAAGTTAATTTCTTTATCATAGGAGCGGCGAAAAGCGGAAGCACATCATTATATCACTATCTGAATCAGCACCCTGAGATATATTTCAGTCCGATTAAAGAGACAAATTATTTCTCAAAAGAAATTGAAATTCATGCGCTTTCGGCAAATTACAAAAAGAACAATCAAATTAATCTGGAAAATTATTTCAAAACGGAGAAATTGGAAGATTTACCACTGGCAATTGTCCAAAAAGAATCGGATTACGACAAATTATTTCAGGCAGTAAAGCATGAAAAAATACTTACTGAAGCCAGTGTAAGCTATATGTACTCGCCAGTTGCGGCAAATGAAATTTTTAAATACAATCCGAATGCAAAACTCATGGCAATTTTAAGAAATCCGATTGAGCGCGCATTTTCGCATTATTTGATGGCGCTGCGTTTCGGATACACTTCCCTCCCGTTTAGAGAAGCATTTGATGCCGACAGAAACGCAAAAAACAAAGGCTGGGGTGTTTCTGAATTGTTTTATGAACTGGGCTTGTATCATCAACAACTGAGTCGATTTTACGAATTGTTTCCGAAAGAAAACATTCAAATTTACTTATTTGAAGATTTTCATCAGGACAAGAATGCATTGTTTCAATCTGCATTTGAGTATTTAAACTTAAACCCGATTGAAATCAATACTGAAAAAGTTCATAATCCCGGCGAAGTGCCGAAAAATGCGGGCTTAAACAAAGTGATTTACCGTAGCGGAATTGCGAAACTTGCAAAAAACATCTTGCCGAAATCCTTAAAATCAGGGATAAAATCACAAATGCTTAGTAAGAAAAAGCCAAAAATCAGCGATGCAGATCGAAACTATTTATTGGAACTTTACCGGGATGAAATTCTGGCAACCCAAAGCCTGATTGAACGTGATTTATCGCATTGGTTAAAGTGATGAATGACGTTTAGTATAAGAATAGTAGCCGACTGCAAAGTCCAGTACTTACAAACAGGAACGGCATATGAGGCATGTAAACTTGGGATAAGCAAGCACATCTTTGTAACGTCCTAAAGAATTGATGAATTTCACTTTCATGAAACGCGACAAAATAACATTCTGTAACCGCTTTACCCCTATTATTACAGGGTTTTAGTGTAAAGAATCGCTACAGACAGCTAATAGCAAGACAGTAACGGTTAATAACCGCTTTTACCCCATTCTCAGAGGGTTACAGAAAAGCATCAAATCATAGATAAGTCAATAATTGATAAAATTCCACAGTTAAATAAACGCACAAAATACAATCCAGTAACCGCTTTACCCCTACTATTAGCGGGTTCCAGCACCCTAAATTCCCACAGGGCAGTAATAGCAAGGCAGTAACGGTTAATAACCGCTTTCACCCCATTCTTAGAGGGTTTCAGAAAAGCATCAAATCATAGATAAGTCAAAAATTGATGGATTTCACTGTCATGACACGCGACAAAATAGAATCCAGTAACCGCTTTACCCTTGCTATTAGCGGGTTTCAATACCAAAAATCGCTACAGGCCGCTAATAGTAAGGCAGTAACGGTTAATAACGGCTTTCACCCCATTATCAGAGGGTTTCGGAAAAGCATAAAATTAAAGACAAGTTAATAATTTGATGAGATTTCACTGCCAAACAAACGCAATAAAATGAAATTTCAGTAACCGCTTTACCCCTACTATTAGCGGGTTTTAGTGTCAAAAATCGCTACAGGCCGCTAATAGCAAGGCAGTAACGGTTAATGACGGCTTTTACCATATTCTCAGAGGGTTTCAGAAAAGTACCAATTCATAGATAAGTCAAAATTTATTAAAATCCACAGTCAAATAAATGCGACAAAATAGAATCCAGTAACCGCTTTTACCCCTATTATTAGCGGGTTTCAGCACCCTAAATCCCCACAGGGCAGTAATATCAAGCCACTAACGGTTAATAACGGCTTTTGCCCCATTATCAGAGGGTTTCGGAAAAGCATAAAATTAAAGACAAGTTAATAATTTGATGAGATTTCACTGCCAAACAAACGCAATAAAATGAAATTTCAGTAACCGCTT
>JAQIBY010000118.1 GCA_027858835.1 Bacteroidales bacterium
TATGCCGTCTGGGCAGGTTTCTACAAAGACTGATTTTGATGTGGTTTTGCTGTTTCCCCAGCCATCGGTAAGGGTGATGTCATAATTGACAAAGCCAACTTGATTGCCTACATGAAATTCTATGGGTATGGCTATGCACTCTCCCCAATCGTGGTTAGCAATGGTGACTTCCGGTTCTTCAAATTCAAGGGTTGATATGCCATCATAAGAAATTTCAATGGTACTTGGGCCAATTTCTTTGGGTACGAATACCGGGGGGTAGTAAATGCTGTCAAATTGTTGCCCATTGCTTATGCTAACTGTGTATGGTGCGGTTGGTCCTGCTATATACAAGTATTGCTCTGTGGTGTCAAACGCACACATTTCATCGGGTAAATTAATATCAACTTCTAAGGCATCGGGTGCTGTGTTACATAGCCCATCCATGCCAAGGCTATCGGTTTTTATGAGCCAACGTTGTTGGGGGGGAGAATAACCAATGTTTGAATAGTCGTTACCATAACCGGATAATATAAAACCGTTGTCTGATGTTTGTTTGAAAGAGTTTAAATATTGCCATGCTGAATTTAAACTATCTGCATAATAATACTTATGCCATTTTACTTGACCACTATTTGCTACACGCATTAAGAATCCTCTGTGTATTGTATAAAATGACAATGAAGATCCTAAAATGATAAAGTCCCCATTTGTAAGTTGGATACAGTCACTAATTTCCATTTGCGATAGAACTTTGTCAGCATCTGTAGGGTGTCCGCTATAGTTCCTATATCGCTGTTCCCAAACCAGATCTCCATTTTTATCAATTTTACGGATGCAACCATCGTAATAGGTGTCAGTCATGGTTTGAATGCCCGGGTAGCCCCCGCAGGCAAGTATGCACGAATCAGGGGTTTCTGTTAATGCGGATACAGAACCGTCATTTCGTGAACCAAGCCAGCCAAATCTTTTTGACCATAATAAATCTCCTTGTATCGTATAACGGTTGATTAACCAATCATCGTATCCGTTTATAGATTGAGTACCTGCACAAATAATGTCAGCATTTTTACATTCCAATATCTTTGAACCATAAGAATAATCATAATTAAAAGTGTGACTCCATATCAGTTCAAGTGTTTCGTTTAGTTTTATTAATAACATATAAACATCATTACTTGCAGTATCAACATATGCACCTGTTAATAAAACATCACCTGCTTCATTAATAAATGAGCTATAACAGGATTTCCAAATAGAATCATATAAAATATATTTTTGTTCTTGAATATCAAACTGCCCATTCAGTCTTGTGATGTGGATGGCTTGACCAGGACCAATCTTATCCAGACTTGTACCACAAATCATTAGGTTATCATTTTTTATTTTCAAGCAGCCATCCCAACCTGCCCGGACAATAAGACTATCATTATCATACAACCTCTTCCATTGTGTATCTCCAAAGCTATTGATTTCAGAAATCGCAAAGCAATTAGTAAGGGTCTCATTGTGTGTTCCAGATAAAACATAGTAATTGTTGTTAAATTCTACAACATCTATTGCAATATGCGAAGCAGTATCTTCCAAAATGACATTGAAGATTTCTTGCGAATGTGCAAGGGATGTTGCAAAAAGTAATATGATGAAAATAAATTTTCTCATAGGGAACTAGTATTTAACAAATTTAAGGCATTTTTTATGTTTTTGTTACGATTTTTCGCAAAAAAGCAAAAATCCCACCAAAAACCGCATCCAAGTATTGACTTACACCCGGACTGCGTTCCTTGTCCGGGCTTACCGATATCTTGTCCCTAACGGGACAGCTATTTCTTGATTTATGCATCGAACATTCAATTAAATCATATTAATTTTTAATTGTGATAACAGAATTATTTAAGTTTTCTGACCATGTCCCTAACGGGACAGAAAATGTAGTATGTGGCTGAGGAATGTAGGCCTTAGCCGAAATGTCTCAAAGCCATCGGATTCTTACCTTACCACCGTAAAATTGTGGCTTGTGTTGTCAATGACTAATTGGTATGATCCCGGTGGGAGTGTGCTAATGTCTATTTTAGTTTGCTTGCCGGTAATGTTGGTGCTTAAAACCCACGGTTTTGCTGTCGCAATCCCTAGTTTTTTGTTTCCCCAAAGCCTTGAAATTCCCCCCGCAGGATTGCTTACGCGATCCTGGATTGGGTGGTAGATTCAATGAAAACCCACGGTCTTGCTGTCGCAATCCCTGGTTTTTTGTTTCCCCCAAGCCTTTGAAAGCAAGCTTTCTGGCTTGGTGCATGGTTTTAAGCTTTTTATTATGAGTATTATTTTTTTGTGATTCGTCTAAGCCAGACAAGTTTTGGAATTTCCCAAGCAGGATTGCTTACGCGATCCTGGATTGGGTGGTAGATTCAATGAAAACCCACGAAAACAAGTTTTCGTGGGTTTTCATTGTCGGGGTAGCAGGATTTGAACCTGCGACCTCCTGGTCCCAAACCAGGCGCGCTAACCGAACTACGCTATACCCCGTATTTTTTATGAACCTTTGCTCTTGAAAGCGGTGCAAATGTAAAACTTATTTTTAAGCTGCCAAAGCTTTATGAAAAAAATTTACATTTTGTTTTCAGTGAAAAAGTTTACATTTGTAGCGTATTAAAAAATACATGATGAATTTTCGTATTATTGGTCTTGTTTTGGGGATTTTATTGATTATTGAAAGTGTGCTAATGCTCTTAGGCTTACCATTTTCAATTTATTATAACGACCAGGATATTGCCGCATTACTTATATCATCAGGTATAAGCTTATTCACAGGATTAAGTTTGTACTTTATTAATCGAAAAGCAAAACGGGATGTGAAAAAACGCGAAGCTTATATCATTGTGACTTTTGGTTGGCTTACGCTTTCTCTTTTCGGGACGCTTCCTTTTTTGGTTAGTGGGACGATTCCGAATTTTACCAATGCATTTTTTGAAACAATTTCTGGTTTTACAACAACAGGAGCATCCATTTTAAATGATATAGAGTCAGTGCCACATGGAATTTTATTTTGGCGCAGCATGACACAATGGATAGGAGGAATGGGAATCATTGTTCTTTCAATTGCGATTCTGCCGCTGATACGTGTAGGTGGAATGCAAATGTTTGCTGCCGAGGCGCCAGGACCCACTACCGATAAATTATCTCCGAAAATTAAAGAAACTGCTCGTAAATTGTGGTACTTGTATCTCGGTTTTACTGCAACAGAAACCATTTTGCTTGTCATTGGTAAAATGAGCTTGTTTGATGCAATTAATCACTCCCTGACAACCATGGCAACTGGAGGTTATTCTACAAAGCAGGCAAGTATTGCATATTTTGATTCGCCATTTATACATTATGTGATTATTGTTTTCATGTTTTTGGCAGGAACAAATTTTGCAATTTCATATTTTGCCTTAACCGGAAAACCAGGAAAGCTTTTTAGAAATGGAGAGTTTAAGTTTTATTTGCGGATAATCCTCGGGGCAAGTTTAATTATTGCAATTGGATTGTTTTGGAAAAACGGACTTCCTATTGAGCAATCTATTCGTGATGCTTTATTCCAGGTTGTTTCAATTGTTACGACAACAGGTTTTGCCACGACAGACTATTTGCAATGGCAGCCCATGTCGCTGTGGATTGTGATTTTTCTCCTCATGTTTGTTGGTGGTTCTGCCGGATCAACAGGAGGTGGAATTAAGGTCGTCAGGATCTTACTTTTGTTTAAAAATGCATATCTTGAGTTAAAACGATTGATTCATCCCAATGCGGTTATTCCCGTAAGATATTCGGGACAAGCGGTTCCCCCGCCAATTATTAACAATATTCTGGCATTCATTATTTTTTATATCATTATTTATTTGATTTCAGTTTTAATCATGTCATTTTGGGGATTGGATTTTATGACATCAATGGGAGCAGTGGCTGCTACTCTCGGCAATATTGGACCTGGAATTGGAAATGTCGGACCGGCTGAAAACTTTGCCTTTATTCCCGACGGTGGAAAATATTTTCTCTCTTTCCTTATGTTGCTCGGACGTTTGGAGTTATTTACCGTGATTATTCTTTTAACTCCACAGTTCTGGAGAAAATAATAAATCAGTGAAACAATGTTTTTTCCTGCCCGCAAAGCGATGCGGTCATTTCGATGGAGGTGCGACTGAGCGATGTACAGAGCCGGTCGAAGTGAAATCTGAAAGGAAATATCAAAACTTGTCCGGCTTCGCCAGACAAGTTTTGATGCTTGTCTTTTGGTGCTTAACAAACAACTTTCCAACCGAATAACAATCGCTTTCCATTCAAGTTTCCCAAAAAAGAAGGCGGAATAACAACTTGCATTGTTATCCCGCCGGGATTCATAACCTAACCTAAAATCCATTACAAATTTATGGATATTTCAGGTATTAATAATTGATATTTCTCATGTAATGTTGCAAAACATACATTTTATCTTAGTTCTCCCATGCCTTGTCGGATTACTTCATATTCACCATTTTCGCATTGAATCACAGTCGATGGGACATTATTTCCATATCCGCCATCCACAACACAATCCACTAAATTTTGAAAATCTTCATAAATGAGTTCCGGATCACTGGTGTATTCCAAAATTTCATCATCATTTTTTAATGATGTTGTTAAAATCGGATTTCCTAAATCACGGACGATTTCACGAATGATATTATTGTCCGGTACACGGATACCCACATGTTTTCGATTTGATTTTAAAATTTTCGGCACTTTCGACCCAGATTCAAGAATAAAAGTAAATGGACCGGGTAAATTGCGCTTCATTAACTTAAATGTTTGATTGTCAATAGGTGTTGTGTATTCCGCAATTTGAGAAATATCATAACAAATAAATGAGAACCGGGCTTTTTTAGCATTCATGCCTTTAATGCGGGCAATACGCTCAACCGCTTTTGGTTTTGTAATATCGCAGCCAATTCCGTAAACCGTATCTGTCGGATAAATGATTACCCCACCTCTTTCCAAAATGTCAACTACTTCTTTAACTTGTTTTGGATTCGGATTCTCATTATAAAGTTTAATGTACATAGTGCTTAAGCGTTCAATTTATTATAATCAGCAAGGAATTTTTCCAATCCTGAGTCGGTAAGTGGATGTTTTAATAATCCGAGAATTGCATTTAACGGACAAGTTGCGACATCTGCACCTGCTTCAAGGCACTGAATAATATGCATTGTATGACGAATTGATGCTGCCAGAACTTGGGTTTCATAGCCGTAATAGTTGTAGATATCAACAATTTGACGAATTAATTCAACGCCGTCAGTAGAAATGTCATCCAAACGTCCGATAAACGGAGAAACGTAAGTTGCACCAGCTTTTGCTGCCAAGAGTGCTTGTCCGGCAGAAAAAACGAGGGTACAATTTGTTCTAATATTTTTACCGTTTAGATATTTAATTGCTTTAATCCCATCTTTAATCATAGGGACTTTAATCACGATTTGCGGATGTAATTTTACAAGCTCTTCAGCTTCGGCAATCATGCCGTCAAAATCGGTAGAAATTACCTCTGCGCTTACATCACCATCAACAATTTCGCAGATTGCTTTGTAGTGATTGTGAATATTTTCCTTTCCGCTGATGCCTTCTTTGGCCATCAGAGAGGGATTAGTTGTTACGCCGTCGAGTACGCCCAGTTCCTGAGCCTCTTTAATTTGTTCAAGATTTGCGGTGTCAATGAAGAATTTCATAATTGAAAATTTAAATTTTTGCAAAAATACGGAAAGATGCGCGCAAAATGAAATTTATTATCAAAAACAAAATTCATCGTCTTAAGCATTGCAAAATTAGTTAAATGCCGCATTTTCTGATCTGTCAGCCGATGGAGGAGTGAAATCTGGGATCAAGCAAACTTTCTGGAAAAAACATTAAATCATGCTTTTTCTTAAAAAAATAGGTTCTACTGCAAATTTAGTGGGTAATGATTGAATTATTAATGATGAATGAAATTAGGAATTGAAAAAATATGCGCTCATCAATGAAAATCATACTGTCAGGGCAAAAGCCCATTTCATCTTCCATATCCTTACCACCCCGACCTCGTATGTTTGCAAAAGAAAAAGAAGGTTTAGCAAGCTAGGTTTTTAAGTTTTTGGAAATGAAAATTGTTTAAAGTATGT
>JAQIBY010000143.1 GCA_027858835.1 Bacteroidales bacterium
TTCCGTCTTTCACGAGCTTTTTTAGTTTTGCTCTGCGGTTTATGTAAACTTCTCTTTTAAACATAATACATCATTTTTATTTTAGCATAAAATTAGGAAAAAGCATTGAATATCCCTAATTGAATTTCTGTTTCTAAAAGAAGATATGTTATTCTTAAACTAAAATGTTCAGCTTAATTGAATGATATTTCCGATGACAGCGTGATTATTTCTTCCCCTGTTTTGTGCACCACGACGATGCCTTCCCAAAACACATCTGATTGTCAGCATGTTATGTTTTTAAAACTTGTGATTTGGGTCATGCAAAGGTCTTTTGCAATCATTAGGAGAACAAATATGCTAGTAAAAACAAGACTGAGGTTCACAAAAACGTGCTTATAGAAGCCTTCTGAAGGAAGGCTATGCGCGCTGGAAATGGCAGACCGCAAGCTAGAGATGGACGTGAATGTCGGATTTTTGATGTAAAATCAATCAGATGCTTTAGACATGTTCTGATTAGATTTTACAAAAATCTGGCAGAGCGCGTTGACAGTCGGTGCTGCATTGTCTTTTTTGCTTCCTTTTTTGACTAAGAAAAAAGGAAGAGAAAAATAGCAAAATAATTTTGGGGCATGCATTGCACAAAACCCGAATATCCCTAAAAGAATTTTTCTTTCTAAAAGAAGATAGGTTATTCTTAAACCAAAATGTTCAGCTTAATTGAATGATATTTCCTATGACAGCGTGATTATTTCTTCCGAAAAAACAGCTTTAAGGGAACACCCGTAAAGTTGTATTTTTTACGTAATTGGTTTTCCAGATATCTGCGATACGGTTCCTTAATTTCTTTGGGGAAATTTGTAAAGAACGCAAATGCCGGAGCATGTGAAGGTAATTGCGATGCATATTTTATTTTAATGTATGCCCCGCGAACTGCCGGCGGATGATAGGCTTCCACAGCTTCTTGTACCATACGGTTAAGTGGCCCGGTTCCAATGCGGCGATTTCGGTTTTCATGCACATCAATAGCTGTTTGCAATACTTTATGGATACGTTGTTTGTTTAATACCGAAATGAAAATAATCGGAACATCAACAAATGGAGCAAGGCGTTCGTGAATTGTTTCCGTGTATCCTTTAATGGTATTGGTCTCTTTTTCAACTAAATCCCATTTATTAACCACAATGACAATGCCTTTTGAATTTCGCTGTGCCAAACGGAAAATATTCATGTCCTGAGCTTCCATTCCGTTTTGAGCATCTATCATCAAAATACAGACATCTGAACTTTCGATAGACCGAATTGCCCGCATTACCGAGTAAAATTCTAGATTTTCGTGTACTCTGTCTTTACGTCGTAAGCCGGCTGTGTCGGTTAAGATAAAATCAAATCCGTATTTGTTATATTGCGTATCTACTGAGTCTCTTGTTGTTCCGGCGATATCCGTTACTAAATTTCTATCTTCACCGATTAGTGTATTAATCAATGAGGATTTCCCGACATTTGGTCTTCCCACAATGGCAAATTTCGGAATTTCATTTTGTCCTTCTTCCTGAATTGCTTCCGGGAGATTATTAACCAGTGCATCCAGCATTTCGCCAGTACCGCTTCCGTTAATTGATGAAATTGGCATGGGGTCGCCAAGTCCAAGATTATAAAATTCGTAAACCGACTCGTGACGCTTCGAATTGTCAACTTTATTGACAACAATAATGACAGGTTTATCGGTTCTTCGTAAAAGTTTGGCAACCTGATCGTCAAGACTGGTAATGCCAGTTTCAACATCCAAAACAAAAACAATTACATCGGCTTCATCAAGTGCGATAAGCACTTGTTTTTTAATTTCTGTTTCGAAAATATCGCCGGGGCTTTCCACATAGCCACCCGTATCAATCACGGAAAAATACCTGCCGTTCCAAGTACATTCTCCGTATAACCTGTCTCTGGTAACGCCACTGATATCATCAACAATCGCAGTGCGTTGTTCTGTTAAGCGGTTAAATAAAGTGGATTTCCCAACATTGGGTCTGCCAACAATGGCAACTATTGTACTTGAACTCATAATTTCTGTAATTTTGAACCTGCAAAGATAATATTATCAACGGATTAATAGCCAAATTGATGTAAGAGATTCTTGTCGTCACGCCAATCTTTTTTCACTCTGACATACAATCCGAGGTATATTTGTTTTCCGAAGAAGGTTTCGGAATCCTGACGGGCATGTTGGCCTACGCGTTTCAGTGCTAATCCTTTTTTCCCTATGAGTATGCCTTTTTGGCTTTCGCGGGCAACGTATATTGTGGCTTCTATCCGAATGATTTTTTCCTCTTCCTTGAAGGACTCAACGACAACCTCTGTTGAATACGGAATTTCTTGCTTGTAATTCATCAGGATTTTTTCGCGAATAATTTCGGAAACAATAAAACGCTCTGTTTTGTCTGTCAGTTGGTCTTTCGGGAAATACGGCGGATTTTCGGGCAGTAATTTTAAAAGATGCTCAAAAACTAAATCCACATTATGATTTTTCAATGCTGAAATGAAATAAACTGTTGCGTTTGGAACTTCTTCCTCCCATGTTTTCTGTAGTTCTAGCACTTTCTCAGCGGGAGACAAATCCATTTTGTTGATAAGAATCAATACCGGTGTATCTGTTTTTTTTATGCGCTCCAGATACTCGGGATATTTATCTCTCGTTTCAACAATATCGGTCATGTAAAGAATTATATCGGCATCTTCAAACGCACTGCTCACAAAATTCATCATGCTTTCCTGCATGCGGTAAGCGGGATTGATAATTCCGGGGGTGTCTGAATAAACAATTTGAAAATCATCGCCGTTGACAATTCCCATAATCCGATGACGAGTAGTTTGTGACTTGGAGGTGATGATGGAGATTTTTTCTCCTACCATTTGATTCATTAAGGTTGATTTTCCAACATTTGGATTTCCTATGATATTAACAAATCCGGCGCGATGTTCCATAATTAAAATTTTTACAAAGATAGCAAAACCAACGGCATTTTGCAGGCTTCATTTAAAATAGGAAGAATAGCCACGAATGCACGAATAAATATTCTGTTTTCATTCGTGCATACGTGGCAATTTTTAAAATTTATTACTCTCAGTCTTTCACTAAGTGTGGGCATGCGCGCCGGAAAGCGCAGCCCTGAGGAAAAAAAAACTTGCGAACATGGAAATTAACTTTGTTAGCCCAATATTGTATTTTATCGAAAAAATTCTCTATCTTTCGGGAGAAAACACCCATAACTCGTTTATAAATGATTACAATTAATCACAAATGCTTATCACACGGATTATGTTTGTATTGCAGGATTTGTGCTTTGAGGTGTATATATATAAGAGTTGGCATTAATTGAAAAGGAGAAAACCAAGCAATTTGACTATTAAATATTGTCATCTACATCCTAATAATACTTCTATTTGTGATTTCAATAATACAAATGACAATATTAAATTATTTTTTATATCTTTGTATTACTCAAATATGTGATTTTAAAGATATAAATAGCAATGTAAATGAAATTAGATTGGGACATAATTAAGAGATTCTCTCAAAATGATACACCATGTTTCTCAACAAGTGATGTTCGAGAAGAATTCGGCAATATTAGTTCATCGCACTTGACTAATACTCTAATGAGAATGGTGAAGAGTAATATGCTTATTCGCCTAAGCAGAGGGTTGTACTATATCGTGCCTTTAGAACACAATAGCCCAAAGTTTATCCCTAATTGGCATTTGGTGGCTAAGTACTTGTTGCGAAATAAAAACTATTATATAGGTTATTACTCTGCGTTACAAATACACAAGCTAATAACTCAACCTAGCTTGACAGAAATTGTAGTGACAGATGTTCAAATAAAGCCGAGTAACATCGAAATACAAGGCGTTATGTTTCAATTTGTTACTCACAAAAAAGCTCGTTTTTTTGGAATAAAGAACACATGGATTGATGATTATAATAAGGTTAAATGTAGTGACTTAGAGAAGACTTTGGTTGATTCATTTATTAACCCACACTATAGCAATGGTATGGTTGAGATTGCGAAGGCAGTATATGAAACACGAAATAATATCAATCAGGATAAAATAATAGACTATTTCACTAGAGCAGGTAATAAGGTTGCAGCAAGAAGATACGTGTTCATTTGTGACCTTTTAGAAATTAGTTCATCATATCATGACAGCTTGCTGCAAAACAACCTGACCGGTTCATTTCTTCGTTTGGACACATCTGCACCAGATGAAGGAAGAATCAATACTAGATATGAATTAAAAATTAATCGTGATGTTAATACGATAAAAGAAGCAATGTACACATGATTAAACCTGGAGAAATAGACAAAATCGCCATTGCCAAAGGCGTAAGAGCAAAGCAAATAGAAAAAGACTATGTTATCTCTTGGATTCTTTGGGGAATTGCCCAAAACAAATTGTTAAATAACAAGATAGTATTTAAGGGAGGAACCTGCTTAAAGAAAATGCACTTTGTAGATTACAGGTACTCTGAAGACATGGATTTTACACTGCGAGATGATAGTGTGTCTGATGAAGATATTTTGAAGAATGTGGTGTAGTGGACAAAAAGGAGGCTGTTTTTACCAACTATTTTGTCCATTAACCCTAAGTCTAGCTCTTTTTCTCTTTAACTTCCCGTCCTGCAGGCTGGTCCGCACTCACATTAACGAAACGGTAGTGCAATGAAATTCCATGCTTGATTAATCCCGTTTCCAATTTTTACATTCACATCGGGACTCAACTGCAACAGGGCGGAAACCGGCAGCCTTGCCTTGCGGGTTTTTAGTGTGAACAGCTGATGCATAGTGACCGTAGGAAACTCATGCAAGCAGCTTGTGAACAGAAAAACCTGTACGGCAAGCTATAGGTTGCAGACCGTTCGCCGGAGTAGGTTTACGGGTGGGGGCGAGTTGCCCAAATTATACCGAATAAATATCAAAATTTTATCCAAAGAATACTTTTGCGCTTTCACAGTTTATCGCGCAACCAATTTATAGACTTTGTCTGATCGACGGATTAGGGTGTTGAGTTTGAAGGAAACCCGAGCGGTTTTGGGTGCTGTTTTAACCACTTGGTCATCAACCCGAAGCTCGGTGATTGTGTGCTCTACAACGCCGGTGGTTGGACCAATAATGACAATTTCATCATCGACAGAAAGCGTTCCGGCTTCTAACAAAATATCAGCAACTTGAATTTTGTCAAAATAATTCATGCCCTTACCGATATATTGCTTTTTCTTAGTGGATTTTGAGCCGTATTCTTCTGCCCATTCGCCGAGTTTCTGACCCATGTAATAGCCGTCCCAAAACCCGCGATTGAAAACCGTTTTGAGTTGTTCGTTCCATACTTTTAGTTTTTCCTGTCCGAAGCTGCCGTCAATTACAGCGTGAATTGCTTCATCATAAATTTTCACAACGGTTTTCACATATTCGGCTGAGCGCGCACGTCCTTCAATTTTTAACACGCTAATTCCGCTTGCCAGCAATTTATCCAGAAAGTCGATGGTTTTTAAATCTTTCGGTGACATGATGTATTCATTGTCCACTTCAAGCTCAAACCCGCTTTCTTTGTCGATTACTTGATATGCGCGGCGGCAAGTTTGATAACAGGCACCACGATTTGCTGATTTATTAAATTCGTGCAGACTTAAATAGCATTTTCCGGAAATTGCCATGCAAAGTGCGCCGTGTACAAAGCTCTCAATCTGCAAAAGCTTGCCATTTGGACCTTTAATTTGTTGTAAGGAAATCTGTTTGCTGATTTCTGCAACCTGCGCTAAATTCAATTCCCTTGCGGTGACAATTACATCGCAAAACTGTGAAAAAAAGCTTGCCGATTGGGTATTTGAAATATTAAGTTGTGTGCTTGCATGTACCTCCATGTCGATTTCACGGCAATATTGGATAACTGCCATGTCTGATGCGATTATTGCGGTAATTCCCTCTGCTTTTGCTGTCCGAACAGTTTCCTGCATTTCAGGAATCTCGTAATCGTAAATTACCGTATTTACTGTAAGATAGGATTGAATGCCGTTTTCTTTACAAATCGCTGTAATTTTTCGCAAATCATCCAAGTTAAAATTATTGGATGAACGGGAGCGCATATTCAATTGTCCGACACCAAAATAGACAGAATCGGCACCTCCCTGAATGGCTGCCATTAGTGATTCATAAGAACCAACCGGAGCCATTAGGTTAATATCAGAACGTTTCATGCACACGAATTAAGCGGTAATTAATTTTGCATCCTGCACTTTTTGTTTCAACAAAGCGATATTCATTACATCAAGAATGGTTTTCACATAATGAAATTTCAATCCTTTGATATATATTTCAGGAATTTCTTTGATGTCTTTTTCATTGATTTTCGATAAGATAATATCTGTAATTCCTGCACGTTTTGCTGCCAGAATTTTCTCTTTAATTCCGCCGACGGGAAGCACATGTCCCCGCAAAGTAATTTCTCCGGTCATCGCCAGATTTTTCTTCACTTTTCGCTGAGTAAATGCTGATGCAACGGAAACTGCCATTGTGATGCCTGCAGAAGGTCCATCTTTTGGGATTGCGCCTTCAGGAACATGCATGTGAACATTCCACTTATCAAAAACTGCATTGTCAATGTTAAGTAAATCGGCGTGTGATTTAATATATTCCAGCGCAATGGTTGCCGATTCTTTCATAACATCGCCGAGATTTCCCGTGATTGTTAGATTTCCTTTTCCTCTTGACAAACTGGTTTCTATATATAGGATATCGCCACCTACAGGAGTCCATGCTAGACCGGTAACAACACCGGCATGTTCGTTTCCAATATAATTATTTTTGAAAAATACAGGGTTTCCGAGTAAATCAACAAGATGTTCGGGTTTTATGGTTTTCGGGTAAGACTCATCCATTGCAACGCGTTTTGCAATTTGACGAATAAGTTTTGCAATTTGCTTGTCTAAACCACGCACTCCGGATTCCTTGGTAAAACACTCAACAATATTGCTGATTGCCTTATCGGATACGGTAATTTTATTCTTTTCTACCCCATGAGCTAATTGCTGTTTAGGAATCAGATGTCGTTTTGCGATTTCAATTTTTTCTTCCTGAACATATCCGCTGACATCAATCATTTCCATACGATCTTTCAGCGCCGGATTAATGGTTGCAGTGGTATTTGCTGTTGCAATAAACATGACATTTGACAAATCATAATCCACTTCAAGATAATTGTCGTGAAATTCTTTATTTTGCTCGGGGTCAAGCACTTCAAGCAATGCAGATGCAGGGTCTCCGCGGAAATCACTACCGACTTTATCAATTTCATCGAGTACAAAAACTGGGTTTATACTTTTTACTTTACGGATATTTTGGATAACCCGACCCGGCATGGCGCCAATGTAAGTTTTTCGATGTCCTCGGATTTCAGATTCATCATGCAAGCCACCGAGTGACATGCGGACGTATTTTCTACCCAAAGCTCTGGCAACACTTTTACCCAGCGATGTTTTTCCAACTCCGGGAGGGCCAACAAGACATAAAATCGGCGCTTTCATGTCACCTTTCAGTTTCAAAACGGCAAGATGCTCAATAATACGGTCTTTTACTTTGTCGAGTCCGTAATGGTCTGAATCCAGAATTTCTTCTGCGTATTTTAAATCAAAATTATCATCCGTTCGCTCGCTCCAGGGAATATCAAGCAGCGTTTGCAAATAATTCAATTGCACGGAGTACTCACCTGCCGCAGGATTCATGAATTGTAATTTATTTACTTCCTTCTCGAAATGCTTGCCGACATAATCTGCCCATTTTTTCTTTTTGGCTTCTTCTTTTAAGATATTGATTTCCTGCTCCATGGGATTTCCGCCAAGTTCATTTTGAATGGTTTTCATCTGCTGGTGAAGCAAGTATTCTTTTTGTTGTTGAGATATTTCCTGTCTGGCTTTGTTTTGAATTTCCTGTTTTAGTTTCAGCATCTCCACCTGCTTACTCAGGGTTTCCAAAAGTTTTGTCGCCCGTTCTTTGATGTCGTCAATTTCCAATAAATCCTGTTTGTCTTTTAATTCAATATCGCTGTTTGAGCAAATAAAATTGATCAGGAAACTGGAGTTTTGAATGCTTCTGATTGCAAAAGACACCTCATGAGGAATGTTTTGATTCAGCTTGACAATGTTTAAAGCGATGTCTTTCAATGACCCGACCAGTGCGACAAATTCGCTATCGTGTTCGTAAGGTCTGAGCTCCATGAGTGGACGTACATTCGCAATAAAATATGGGTCGGTTGTAACATAACTTGTAATTTCGAAGCGTTTTTGTCCTTGGATAATAACAGAAACCGTTCCGTCAGGCATTTCTATGACTTTCAGAATTTTTGCAAGGCTTCCTATATTCACAAGGTCTTCCGGATTTGGTTCTTCAATTTCCGCATTTTTCTGTGAGATACAGCCTATCATTTTAGTTCCACTATATGCATCATGAATTAACTTCATTGATTTTTCTCGTCCCACCGTGATTGGCATGACAACTCCAGGAAATAAAACCGTGTTTCGTAATGGAATGATTGGAAGTTCTTTTGGCATTTCAGTATTTGAAAGTGCCTCTTCATCATCATCCGCAATAATCGGTATTATTTCTGAATCATTTTGCATTTTTGAAAGAAACAGTGCTTCTAAATCTTTATCTTTTTGATGTCCCATAGTTCGTTCTTCTCCTCTGTAATTATATTAAGTATCCAAATAACAGATTAGTTGGCATTATGTTTTAATGAAATTTGCGATAGTTTTGCGATGCTTGAAAAATATGTTCCATAATGCTTTTATCTTCATCAGAAAGTTGAATGCTTCTGCGCTTCATGACAATTTCGGCAACTGACAATGCTTTATTAATTGCGTATTCAGTGTATCCACCTGAACCGCCCCAGGCAAAAGACGGAATGAAATTTCTTGGGAAGCCGGCTCCAAAAACATTACAGTTTACACCGATAACGGTTCCTGTATTAAGCATCGTGTTAATGCCGCATTTGGAATGATCACCCATGATTGTTCCACAAAATTGCAAGCCTGTTTTTGAGAATCCGTTGGTTTCATAATCCCACATTCTGACTTGTGCGTAATTATTTTTCAAATTTGAATTATTTGTATCAGCTCCCAGATTACACCATTCTCCAATAACTGCATTGCCGAGGAATCCATCATGCGCTTTATTTGAATAGCCGAAAATCACCACATTATTTAGTTCTCCACCAACTTTCACATGCGGACCTAAAACTGTCGGTCCATAAATTTTGGCACCCATTTTAACGGCAGAATGCTCGCACATGGCAAAAGGGCCGCGAACTTGGCTTCCTTCCATGATTTCAGCATCTTTTCCTATGTAAATCGGACCATTTGTTGTATTTAGCACTGCAGCTTCAATTTTTGCTCCTTTTTCAAGGAAAACCGGATGATTGCCGATAATGATATTTGTATCAGAAATTTTATCTGAAATGCGATCTTTTGTGAGCAAATCAAAATCAAATTGAATCATGCGTCCGGCATGTGTGAAAATATCCCAAGTATGTTCAATAATAAGACATTCTTTTTCATATTCCATGACAGGAGCAGGTGGATTTGTCTGGAGATCTGAAATTTCAGAATCAGTGCAAATTGCAGCTAGGGTTCTTCCTTGTTGGACAATGCTTCCCTTTTTTAAGGCCAAGATTTCGGAAATAATTTCATCATCAGGCATTAATCCGGCATGAATTATCAGATTTTGGGTTTTGGATTTAAGTGGGAATTTTCCCTGAATGTAATCCTCTGTAAAAACACTACAATTCGTATTGAATACTTTTTCCCATCGAGATTTTGATGTTAGTATGCCGGTACGAAATTCTGCAATTGGCCTTGTCCAGCTTAATGGTTTCATTGCATTATGTAGTCCTGCATCTGTGATTATGATATTCATAATGTTTCAGATTAAGTAAAAAGCCCAAAGATACAAAATCTTGGGGAAGGCTAAGTTTTGGGGAATAAAAAAAGCCTTTCAAAATATTTGAAAGGCTTTCATGTATGAAAATCTGATTATTGTTTTTTATCAGTGTAATGTTTTTTGTAACGGTTACGGAATTTGTCAACACGTCCTGCAGTATCAACAAGTTTCACTTTACCGGTATAGAAGGGATGAGATGTGTCTGAAATCTCAAGTTTGCAAAGCGGATATTCAGTACCGTCAACATCAATTTTCTCTTTTGTTTGTACAGTTGATTTAGTGATAAACACTTCCTCATTTGACATATCTTTGAATGCCACCATCCTGTAATTATCTGCGTGTATTCCCTTTTTCATTGCTCTATTGTTTTGAAATTCAATTTTATTTGGGCTGCAAATGTAAGTAAAGCTTGTGAAAAAACAAAACTTTTAATCGTTATTATAAACTTTTTTTGCCTTATCGCTCTCTTCATTGGTAAACCGCACAAATTCGGCGTCTCTGTCAAAGAGATAACGGAAAGTCGCATGCGTTTTTGCTTTTTCTGCATTATCCATTTGTTTGTAAATTTTATTCACGGTATGGTTATATTCTCCCACCCAAGACATTTCGAGTTCTTTAATGCCATGTTCTTTAAGAGATTTAGCCATTTTCAAAAATAAAGGTGCAATAATTCCGCTGCGTTGATATTCCGGAATCATTCCTGAGATTAATTGTCTGGCACGTGTTAAAACTTTCCGATTTTTCCGACGTTGAACGAAACGAATTTTGTTGATGAGATTTAGTTTTCCGTTAAATGGTTTAATAACCTGATTAACATCGGGGAAGGTAATTACCATACCGATTGGTTTTCCGTCATCATATGCAAACCAGATAAACTCTTCATTGATAATATCTTTGGCATCATCCAGAATTTGTGCAATTTCCGAACGATCCAGGGGGGTGTAATCTTCATGAAAATCTGACCAAACTGCATTGAAAATATCTGTTACCTCATCGATAAACCGATCTTTTTGAGATAATTTTAAATGTTCGAATGTGAAATTTCCTTTTCGCATCAAGAATTTTGCGAATTTCTCCTGTCTTTCATTGAAAGGTTTTGTCAGGTCAACATGATAGGAAAATTGGTTGAAATAATTTTCAAACCCATAGGTTTCAAACAGAGTTTTATAGTATGGCTTATGATATTGCATTCCGTATGCTTGATGAGTGTACCCTTCAATAAGAAGACCCCAGTAAACAAAGTTTTCCCCAAAATTTACCGGCCCGTCCATTGCTTCCATCCCTTCTGATTTCAGCCAGTCTCGCGCTGTGTCAAAAAGCATATCTGCAACTTTCTGATTGTCTATGCTTTCAAAAAAACCGACACCACCGGCATATGGCTTGCTTTTCAGGGCTTTTTCACGATGATAAAATGCGCCAATCCTACCGACAGCTTGTTTGTCGGAATCAACAACAATCCATCGCCGTGCATCGCCGTGATTAAAAGCCGAATTATGTTTCGGATCAAAAATTGATTCAATTTCGATATCTAAAGGACAGACCCAATGTGGATCATCTGCGTAAATGATTCTGGCACAGTTGAAAAACTGTTTTTTCTCTGCCTTGTCTTTAACTTCGACTAAATTAAATTCTGACATAATGACTAATTTTAACGTCGCAATTTAGCTAATAATCGCAAGATTTCAAGATATAACCAAATTAAAGTTACCATTAAACCGAATGCGCCGTACCATTCATAGTTTTTGGACAGCCCCATTGCAGCGCCTTTTTCAATATTGTCAAAGTCAAGAATTAAATTGAATGCTGCAATGCCGACAACAAGCAAGCTAAAACCGATGCCGGCAATTCCATTGTCATAAATTAAAGCAATTCCGGAACCTCCAAAGAGGGAAAACACAAAGTTTAAAATGTAAACCACCGCAATTGCGCCCGTTGCAATAATGACTCCCTTTCGAAATGCCGGAGTGGCTTTTAAAACGCCGGTGCGATAAAGTGTCAGCATCAGAAATAATGTAGCAGCAGTGAGTAATACCGCGTGCACGACAATGCCTTCGTAAATGTAATTGTACATTGCGCTAATGCCGCCCAAAAAGAGTCCTTCTGCCAGTGCATAAAGCGGCACGGTGACTTGCACATATTTTGGACTAAAAATTGTGATTAGAGCCAAAATAAAGCCCACAATAGCGGAGCCGATAACCAGCGGCATTGCGAAAGATGCACCTTCTGCAATCATCTTCCAGGAAATGCTTCCGGCGGCAATAATTATTAACACCATAAACAAACTTTTGTTGATGGTTCCTCGAATGGACATGGTTCCTGTTTCGGTGTTTGTGTTTGCAAATGCTTTTAAAGCAGTTTTGCTGCTGAATGCAGGATTTGATGTTCTCATAATGTGATTAAAATTTTATTACAAGTTTTTTAACACAGGATTTTTAGGGACAGTTGCCTGAAATGCTTTCAGATAAAATGGTTCATAATATGCCAAGTCAACAAATTGGCTTTCTGCAAATTTTTGTTCAGCAATTTCTGTCATGTATTGCGCATCAGGGAGGATTTCGTTCACAAAAATGGCATTTCTATGTGAAATGACATCTTGACATTTATTGCTTCCATCTCCAAAAAACACTAAAGTATTGGTTTTAAGATAGGATTTAAAGCTTTTTTCATCAATGATTTCTGCCTGAACTTTACGGATGACTTGTTTTTGTGTACCAAAAATACAGTTATAAACCTCCATTCTACGGGCATCAATCATGGGAACAAATAAATCTGCATCCTGAGGAATCATTTGTTTTTTTTCGGCTTCGGTTTTTAAATGTGCCAGCATGATTTCCAGCGTGGGAATGGCAATAAGCGGAATGTTTGCTCCGTAGCATATGCCTTTTGCAGCAGAAATTCCGATTCGTAATCCGGTGTAAGATCCCGGTCCTTCGCTAACCGAAACAGCATCTAAATTCTTTGCTTCAATTCCGATGGATGCCAAAGCATCAATTATCATTTGTGTTAAATGTGCTGCATGGCTTCGCTCCTCTTCGATTCGTAAATGGGCAAGTGTTTTGCTGTTTTCTGAAATTGCAACGGAGCAATTTTTTCCGGAGGTTTCTATATGTAAAATCTTAGCCATTTTATTTTTTCTTCTGTTGATACAATTCACTCACGGAAACTTTTTCAACGGTCGTGTTATTTTTCAGAATTTTTGAAATCAGGCTATATGGTGCGCTAACAACTTCTTCGCTAAGTTCCAGTCCTGACTTTATTTCAATGAATTCAGTATCCTGAATGCCAGTTTCCACATTGCGTTGTTCAACTTTTCCGTCATTATAAACAAAAACCACTTCTTTCATTGGGATGTCCAGCGTTTCATCTGTTTTCTCCGATGCTTGCGGATTGCTCACCATGGAGGAGTCCACTCTGACAGTGACAGATTGTATTGGTGCAACAAGCACTTGGTTTACCGCTTCGGTTTGAATATCAACACTGGCTGACATTCCCGGACGGAAAGGGCTCAAATTGTCTTCGCGCTGCAAATCCTTGTAAGATTCGGGAAGCATGCGTATTTTCACTTCAAAATTTGTGACTTGATCTGCTGCCAGCCCTGTGTTGGTGGCTGAGTTTGCAATTTCCGTAACAATTCCTTTGAAAATCCGATTTAGATAGGCATCAACTTCAATTTCAGCTGTATCTTTAAGGCTGACTTTTATAATGTCGTTTTCGTTTACTTCAACAACAACTTCCATTAAATTTAAATTGGCGATACGTAGCATTTCTGTACCTGCCATCATTTCCGTACCAACAACCCGTTCTCCTTCTTCAACATTAAGCATGGAAATCGTTCCTGATATTGGTGCATAAACCACCGTTTTTCGTAAGTTTTCTGATGCTTCTTTGACAGATGCTTTTGCACTCAACACAGAGAATTCAGCTGCATTTACTGATTCTTCAGCTGCATTTACATCGGCTTTTCCCATTTCAAAAGCTGCCTGTGCATTTTCAAAATCGGCCAGTGAAATGGCTCCTTCTGCATATAATTGTTCATTTCTATCGAAGCTTAATCGGGTTTGGTTGAACTGGGCTTTAACCTGTTCTAAGCGAGCTTTTGAATTTGCAAGATTCGCTTTTGTTGAATTTAATGAGGCTTCTGCTCGTTCAAGATACGATTCATAAACATCTGGTTTGATTTTCAATAAAAAATCGCCGGCTGTTACTTCTTGCCCTTCTTTTATGCGTAGCTCAACAATCTCTCCGGAAACATCGGGAGAGATTTTTACTTCGGTTTCAGGTTGTATTTTTCCGTTTGTACTAACAGTCTGAACAATATTTCGCTTTTCAATTTCACTGACAGCAATCTGATGACCCGTGGTTTTTCCAAACCAGTTAGCTTTTCCTCCAATAATTGCGAGGACAATAAGCACTGAAACCAAAATGATCAGATTTCGGCGCAGTTTTTTCGTTTTATTTGTGTTTGCTTTTCCCATAATTATTGACTTATACTGATTGGTATGCCCCGATAAAAATCGAGAATTTTTTGTTTAAAAATAAACTCATATTTCGCACGAAGCAATTCGGATTCGGTTTGATTGAGCTGATTTTTCGCGGTGTTATATTCAAGTGAGGTTACCAAGCCTATATCAAAGCGTTTTTGAGTATATCGAAATGATTCCACCATTGCTTCTAAGGCTTTTTCCGTGGCTATGTATTTTTTTTGGGTTGCACTTGCATCTGCATACGCTTGTTGTATTTCACGCAGCAAATTTTTCTTTGTCAGCTCTAGACTGTACTTGCTGATGTCATAATTAATTTTTGAATTATCGACAGCAGAACGCACTTGCCATCCGTTAAAAATCGGGATGCTTAATCCCAAGCTGAGTGATGCGGATGCATTGTCTTTAATCTGGTCAGAAAATGGACGATTTTTGTATGTGTAGTCAAATCCGTATTGATAGACATCGAACATATCACCTGTTGTGCTATTTATTCCGTATCCGATAAGCATAGGATTTGTTGGTATAACTTCATCAATGTCTTTTCTAGCACTTGAATATCCTGAGCCGTAGGATGCAGATAAAACCAAGCTAGGATAAAAATTACTTCGTGCTAAGGCTAAATCTCGATTTGCAATTTCAACATCAAGTTCTGATCGTTCAATTTCGGGCATAATCATTTCTGCTTCAAGAAAAACTTGTCTTGCCGAAGGGAGTATGATTGTTTCATCAATGGGATTTAGTGCAGGGCGTTCAATTTTAAAGCCTTTCACTGAATCGAGTTCGAGAAATTGAACCAGGGTCAGATAAGCCAAATCCAGATTATTTTCTGCGTTTACAACCTGAAGTTGTTCGTTGGCGAGCTGCGATTGTACTTCCAGTAAGTTTCCTTGTGCCAAAGCACCTGCATTTACCAGTTTTTCAGTATTTGACAATTGCTCTTGGGTTGTTTCAAGCTGTTTGATGCTCACCTCCAACAATTCTTCATTAAATAGCACATTAAAAAAAGCATTGGCAATATTAACCGATAAGTCATTTTTCGCTTTTTCTAAATCTTTTAAGCCTGCTTCAAGATTTAGTTGTGATTTTTTAATTTCATGGATGCGTTGTCCGCCACGAAACAAATCCATTTGCGTCGAAACATCCATATTGAAGGATTGTGTGTTGTCTTCAGTGAAATCGTTCGTATATGGATCAACGTTTCGACCAAAGCGCAAACTTTCATATGCCGATGCATTTACAGAAGGTAGTGCCGACAATTTTGTCGATTGCAACTGATTTTCCTGAATTTCCGTGTAAAGGCTTTGTTGTTTGATTTGGATGTTGTTGTCAATGGCATATTGTATGCACGACTCTAAGCTCCATCTTTCCTGAGCATTACTAATTTGCGCTAATAAAACAGCGAGAAAAATAATTCCAAATTGTATTCGTCTTTGCATGATATTTTATCTCAATTTCAATATGCCAAGATACAAAAATTACATCATTCCATCACCACCTTCTGCTTCAATCGCGTCATTGTTTTCATTTCTGCGCTCAAAATCATTAAATTTATATGATAATGTGATACGGAAAGTGGGAGATATTCTGTCAAAATTTGAGTAACTGTAAAAACTTTGTGTATATGATTCGTGTTCATGTTGCATTGTGCCGAAAATATCATTAACGCTCAACATAACAGAGAACTGACGCTTCATGAATTCTTGTCTAATTGCAGAGTTTATCATAAAAAATGCACCGCGCTCGCCTTGTGCAGTAATTGATGGACCATTGTACATTCCGGAAAGTTGTATGCGGGTGTCAGTTTTCTTAATTTTAAAGGTGTTGTTTACTCGTGTGCTATATGTCAGGGTTGAATTTTCTCCGGTGCTGCTGTTGTCGATATTAGCATCAATGGTATATTGATATAAATCGGCAGTTAGGTTTAGATTCCACCATTTAGTAAAATTCATATTTCCCATAATTTCCATACCGTAAGATTCGTCTGAGCCAACATTTTCAAAACTGTAAATTAAAATTTCCGGATTATCTGGATCTGCATTGGTTACTCTTTCAAATAAATTGGTTGTTTTTTTATAAAAACTTTCCAAAGCAATGAAATGTTTTCCAAAACGTTTTTGCGCATTGAGTTCATAAGAATTTATGTAAGCGGGTTCAAGGTTAGGATTTCCCTGACGGTAGGTGTATTCATCCATTTTACTGCGAAACGGGTCGAGAAACCAGCTGCGTGGCCTGCGAATACGGCTGGTATAACTTGCTTGCAGCTGAATATCATATTTCAGTTTTCGGGAGATATGAGCCGTAGGAAATACGTCAAGTTTTTCATAAGTCCAGGATTCTCCTAGTTTGATACTTTTGAAATTTCGTTTTGTATATTCTCCACGCAATCCGACCATATAGTCAAATTTCCAAATGCGATTTGTAAAGGTGGCATAGGTGGAATGAATCTGTCGATTGAAATCCACATCATTAAATTGTGTGCTGTCATCAACATATTTAGTTCCATTCCAAATTTCATATTCATAATCGGAGGGCCCTATGCGGTTTCGAAATTGATATCCTGCTTCAATTTTTCCGTTTTCAGAAAAAGGATTTGTGTAGTCAAGTTTGGCACGCATGCGGATATTATTCCCAGTTTCATTTGACTGTTCGGCTTCATTGAAATTTTCACTGTATGGTTCGAATTCTGAATCGGCATCATAGCGTTTAAATCCTGATTGCTGCTTTGTATCAGATCCTGAAAAGAAATAATATGCTTGAAGGTTATGTCCTTCGGTATTGAATTTGTGCTGATAATTAATGTCACCACTGTAATACGTGTTGTCAATACTAAAAAATGTATTGTTTTCATAATAGGTTGCCGGAGAAAGCATATCGGTATCAAAATCAGGTTCAGTATTGCCAGAATAATAAAGCATATAATTTCTGTCGGCATTTCTGTCCATCAGCCATTTTCCGTATTTCCCGGAAACGGTAAAAACATCTTTGTCGGTCATGTAATAATCAAAACCTAGTCGCCCGCTGTAACCTCCGTGTGCCCACAAACCGTCTCCTGCGATATCCGTGACAAATGCAGAATCGCCAAGAAATCTTGCGGTAAGATTTTCATTGGTTCCGTGATTTTCTCTGTCGGAATAATCAGCTCCAACAAAAAAGTTGAATTTTCCTGTACGTACATTGATGAGGAAATCACCGTTAAGTGCATTAAATGAGCCGTAGGAAAGATTAATATTTCCATTTACTCCATCATTTTCCTGTTGTTTCATGACAATATTAATGATACCGGCAACACCGTCGGGATCATATTTTGCGGATGGATTGGTAATGATCTCAATGTTTTCAATGGCGCTTGCCGGAATTTGTTGCAATGCTTCGCTTCCTTCCAGCGGTGTTGGTTTGCCGTCAATTAACACGGTGAAACTCGAACTTCCGCGCAATTGGACATTTCCTTCAATGTCGGTTTGAATGGATGGTGTGTTTTCCAGAACATCCACTGCGCTTCCGCCCTGCGCAGAAATATCTTGGCTGACATTTACAATTTTCTTGTCAATTTTGTATTCAATATGTTTTCGATCTGCTTCAATGGTGACATCTTCGAGTAATTCAGTAGCAGGTTTAAGTTTAACAATTCCTGCATCGTGCATTGGTTTGTTGGGAGTAAGCTTAATGCTGTTTTGAAAATGCTTGTTGTATCCGATAAAATCAATTGTGAGATAATAATGTCCAAACGGAAGGGGTCTTATCATAGCATGTCCCGAGGCATCGGTAATTCCGCCGGAAACCATTGTGGAATCTTTTACTGAAAACACAACAATGTTTGCATATTCTATGGGTTTTCCGTCGCTGTCATCCAATACTTGTAATTTTATCGCTCCTCCTGCAGGGCCGTTTCCTGATTGCGCTCGCCCACCTCCATGTTGTGCGTGAGCAAAACTGATGGAAATTATCATTGACAAAATCAACAGGGTGAAATTCTTAACCACTTGAATCTTCATACTTTTTCTTTTATACAAATATCTTTTATTCTGCGAATGCGACAAAAGATATTCATCTGTTTAACATAGTTTTAACTGCAAATCGCTGATGAGCGAGATAATAGCGTGATATTAATCTCATGCTAAATTGCTTTAGCTTTGACAGATTTTGAACGTAAAGGTTTAACCGGAGAGTGTTAAATAAATGTTATAATTCGTGTTTGACAAAAATAGGCGATTTCATTGTTATGTGGTAATGGTAAATTGTATGTGGTGTAGCCGAATGCAAGTGGTTTACCTTTTAATAAATTGTTGTGTTTATACGGGTTACAAGCTTTCAAACATGCACTTTCCCAGCTATGACATATATAAAATGTTAACGGCTTACTTTTTATAATTCTTCAAGTTTTTTAACCCACTCATTAAACCTTGGACTTTTAGCTCTAATTTTATCTAAACCGATTGCTTCAGCTAATATATTTCCATAAATAATTTTGTTGTACCCAAGAATTATTCTTTCTAACCTATGAGAAGGAGATGTTTCTCTATTGTTATTTATCATTGGATTATGTTTGTAATGAAGTTAGAGAAGGAGCCAGAAAAATACCGCTTAAAAAACAAAGAGAAATCGCTTTTGATAATGACTTATTTTCCGGTTAATTCATGTTTTTACAACGTGCTTACTGGGATATAGATGTTTTTTAGGTTATGCCTGAAAGTTTTTGGATCCCTGATTAACAGTCATATTTATTTTTTAATTTCTCAATTATTTCAGGATAAATTTTCAGAATTTTTATGTGCTTTTTACTTTTCATTTTCTTAATATGTTTCTCTATAAACATTGCTTGTTTCATACTATTACACTCAATCTCTAGGAACAAAACCCAGTCATCTGTTTTTGATGTATATTTCTTATCCCCATAATATTTAGTATTGTGCTTCTCTAAGCGTTCTGAGGAATTTAAACTTGTAGCACCAATATAAAATCCATCAATTTTTCCGCTGTATAGTATGTAACATCTATAATTCATAAGTAAATTCATTAAAAAAAGCGGCTTGCTTTTGCAAACCGCTTTTTTGACTACTTCTGAGCTCCCCCTCTTGGACTCGAACCAAGGACCCCCTGATTAACAGTCAGGTGCTCTAACCCGCTGAGCGAAGGAGGAAGATCGTTGCGCATTAACAACCCATTGGGTTTTTTGTCAAATGCGATGCAAATCTAAGCTGTTTTGTTAACTTTACCAAAATTTTTGACAATAAAAATTAAAGCAAATATGAAAATTTTTGGAATCGGTAATGCACTCGTGGATATCATGACCAGTTTAGATCAAGATGAGTTTCTGAGTGTCAATAATTTACCAAAAGGAAGTATGCAACTTGTGGATGCTGAAAAATCACAAGAATTATTAAAATCGGCAGATAAATTTGAAAAACAACAAGTCTCCGGAGGTTCTGCGGCAAATACAATCAGAAGTCTTGCCAAACTTGGAGTGGATGTTAGTTTTCTCGGAAAAGTCGGAAAAGATGAATTGGGACTATTTTATGAAAAAGAATTGCAGGATTATGGCGTAAAAACTTTTATGTCAAAATCCGAAATCCCGACAGGAACTGCACTTGCTTTGGTGAGTCCCGACGGAGAACGGACTTTTGCAACACATTTAGGAGCAGCGGTTATGCTTATGCCCGATGATATTAGTGAAAGTGCTGTTAATGCTCATGATATTCTGTATCTTGAAGGATATTTGGTAATGAATCATGCTTTATTAGAACGCGCCGCAGCACTTAAAAATCAAAAAGGTATTAAACTGGCGATTGATTTGGCGTCTTTTAATGTTGTGGAAGCAGAACACAATTTTCTCGTGGATTTTGTGAGAGATAATGTGGACATCGTGTTTGCAAATGAAGAAGAAGCAGCCGCATTTTTCCCAGGAAAATCACCGGAAGAGGCAGTTGTTGCGTTCAGCGAAATGGTAGAAATTGCTATTGTGAAAGTTGGTGCTGAAGGTGCGTATATCCGACAAGGTGATGTGCAGGTAAAAGTTCCAGGACGCCCTGCTAAGTGTATCGACACAACCGGTGCTGGCGATAATTTTGCAGCAGGATTTCTTTACGGATTGTCAAAAAATCTGGGTCTTGAAAAATCGGGACATATCGCTAACTTGATGGGATGTAATGTCATCGAGGTAATTGGCACAAGCATGGACGAAAATCGCTGGAATAATATTTTCTCAGTGATTGAAGAAATTAAATAAGGATTATAATTTGATAAATGCGAAAGGCTATCCAATAACAAGCGGATAGCCTTTTCCTATTTAATGTTTCCTAAAACCCTGTCTTCTAACGCCTAAACCCTGACCTTTGTCCCCTGCTAAAATAGTCCGTGAATTTCTGCATCAATACGGTCAATGACGTGACTTAAGTCTTCTACTTTATTCATAAAATCTAAGTTATCTACATCAATTATCAGTAATTTCCCTGCATCATAACCTTGTATCCAAGCTTCATAACGCTCATTCAAGCGGGTAAGGTAATCCAGACGAATGCTGTTTTCATATTTTCGGCCGCGTTTTCCTATTTGGCTCACAAGTGTCGGTACGCTTGCGCGGAGATAAATCAATAAATCCGGTGGCTCAATTACCCGTGTCATCAACTCAAAAAGCGAGTAATAATTGTCAAAATCCCGTGTTGACATTAACCCCATACTATGCAAATTCGGAGCAAAAATTGAGGCATCTTCATAAATTGTTCTGTCTTGAACCACTTTTTTTCCGCTTTTACGGATATTTAAAATCTGATTAAACCTTGAATTCAGAAAATAAATCTGAAGATTAAAGGACCATCGTTGCATATCTTCATAAAAGTCGGTGAGATATGGATTGTCATCAACATCTTCATAATGAGGTTCCCACCTGTAATGTTTGGATAGCAATTTTGTAAGGGTGGTTTTCCCAGAGCCGATATTTCCTGCAATTGCGATATGCATAGTATTAAATTTTAAAAAATGAACACACTAAGATAATATGCTTTTTTTAATTAAGCATGATATTTTGTAATTATCTCATTTGGATTCGGTTTAAATTACCGTCTGAAAGATAAATTAATTCATTCCCGATTATTGAAAACCGCTCAACGGGAACAGGCAATGTCATTATTTCGTTGGATTCTGCATCTTTTAATTGATACTGAAAAAGCACATTCGACTTAAAATAATAAATACAATCATTTTTTACTGTAGGAAGACTAGAAAAGCCCAATGGAAGCTGTTTAACAAATCCGGCATAGGTATTAAATATCAATAAATTACCATTGTCAAAAGCCAAAAATAATTGCCGTTCATGCACTTGAAGCAAAACCGGATTTCCTTGATTTTCAATTTCCCCGCTTTTTAAATCTTGATTTCCAAGCGGGTCAATATGAACAATTTGATTACGGGCTCCGTCAAAAATCCAAAACCCGCCACGAGCCGCTGTACAAGCCAGTAAACTGTTGTAATAATCATAATCATCCAATAAAATAGCATCTGATATTTCGCTCAAATAATTATCAAGAAACATAATCTGATTGAAATCGGATGAAAATATCAAAATACGCATTGGGTTACTCACATCAAAACTGCTGATATAAGATGTTTGAGGCAAATCATACACGCTGATTAGCTTTCCCTCTGCATTTAGTTTTTCTAAACGGTTTTTTTTCAGGATATATTCATTTCCATGATGATCATGTTGAATATCAAGCACTTGTCCCACCAAGGGAAACACACTTATAATGCCCATTAATAAGGCTATCAGCATCTTTGCAATTTGCATGCTGAAAGATACAAAAAATTTGCAATAAAAAAAGTGCAGTAAGCCCGAAGTTTTACTGCACTTTTTTGATGATGTGTTTAATAATTAATCTTTACACGAGCCGTCACGCATGCCATGTCCGCTCATTCCGCGACCTTTTTTGTGATTGCTGTTCATGCCGTGTTTCCCATTTCGGGAAGAACGATGCATGTCAAAATTCGCTTTTTGCTCCGGAGTTAAAAGATTTCTTACCGCAAGATGATGTGCCACACGCTTTTTTTGCATCTGGTTTTGAATTTCACTCATCTCGTCAATTTTAGCGTCGATTGCTTTTGCATTCGGATTGTCCGCAATCATTAATTTGTGCTTTTCAGCCCGCAGAATTGCTAAATCAGCCTTTAAATCTTTCACCTCGGCGTAATGTGCATTGCGCAATTCTGTTATTTGCGCTTCCTGTTCATCGCTTAAATCAGGAATTCGGCAATCTTGACCCCGATATTCGGTGTCTGAATTTCTTGATCCGTCGGAACTACGACCTTGTGCTTGAACCTGAATCGTGCTTAAAAATAAGACAGCGATTAAAATCTGTGTTAATAATGTTTTTGTTTTCATAATATTTTGTATTTTGTTTGTTTGTATCTTTGATGCGAATAATTTACGAAGGTTTAAATGAGGTGGAAAGTTTGATCCACTGGTGAGCTGCCTGTCCGACTGCTGGCTGAGACAAGGGTTAGAAGTTTCCGTCTTCACTGCGTTACGCCGGACAAGTTCAGTTGGAGGTTAGTTGGTTTTTTTTATTTGTAATTTGAATATTGGGATTTGAAATTTATTTGTTATTTGTTATTTGAGATTTGAGATTTATAAACTATGGATATTCCAGTAATTGTTTTATTGGTCGGATTACTAATTTTTGGTTCGTTCTTTTTTAATCGGATTTTCTCCAGATTAAAAATCCCCAGTGCATTGTTTTTCATTATTGTTGGTGTTATTCTCGGGTTTTACATTGATCCGGATTTATATCTTGGTGATGTTGGCGGAGCATTTGCTGCATTAACACTTAATGTAATTATATATCATGTCGGGAAACGATTTAATTTTAAAAACATAAAAACCGTTCCAACCAGAGCATTGCCATTTACCTTGCTCAATGTGTTTTTTGCAATTGTTTTAATTGCCGGAGCTGCTCGATTTATTGGGAAAATGGACTGGACAGCATCCTTATTTCTTGCATTTATATTAAGTGGAACATCATCCGTAATTATTGTGCCTATAGCACAGTCATTAAAACTAAAAGATAAAAGCCGAAAAACGCTGGTTTATGAATCTGTTTTCACTGATATAATATGTATTGTCGGCGGACTTATTTTCTTTGAATATATTATTCACGGTGCAAATACAACGACAGGTGTTTCCGGAAAAGTAGCAGAATCCGTACTTTTTGGATTGCTTTCAGGAGTTATTGCCGGCGTCTTATGGGTATTAGTGTTAATCAGCATGAAACGTGTAACCCACACGATGTTTGCCAGTCTTGCATTCATTCTTATAATTTTCGGAGCCAGTACACTTATCGGATTTAATGGCGGTTTTGCGGTTTTGGCTTTTGGTATTATGGCGGGAAATATCGACCATAACATGTTTAGAAAGTGGTTCACACCCGTAATGACAGAAAAAGCAAAAGAATACACATCAAATGAAAAATATTTCTTTGAGGAAATTATTTTGCTCATTCAAACCTACTTCTTTGTTTACATGGGGATGATGTTGGAATATTACTCAACGCTAGTCTTTCTGATTGCACTTGTACTCATGGTTATTCTTGTTTTATTAAGATGGGTTAGTGTAAGAGCCTTTGCTTCCCGCGGGATTGATTATAAAGAGCGAATTATAATGAGTGTCCTGCTGCCAAAAGGAATTATTCCGGCGGTCATGGCAACTTTTGCATTTGAGATGGGATTAAACGGGGGTCTTGAAATTATGCAATATGCATATGCTATCATTATTATCAGCTTATTTGTTAGTTCAGTTTTAATTGCCATCGCAAGAAAAGACCCGGAATATTTCGGGCGGGTAAAAGACAAAATGCTTAGTCACAATAAAACAGACAAAGATGTTGACAATAATTCCTCTGAAGAAAATTAGTTTACCACCAAACGGATTGCACCTTTGGCTGAGTTTAAGCGCTCCGGATTTGCCGTCAGGAAGCGGTGTTATTATTGATACCGGTGCCTCCCAAACCGTATTTGACCCAGATATTATGGGAAATTACCTGAGTGACATCCGTGAAAACACAGAAACTGATTTTGCCTCTGGGGTAAATGCAATGATAGAAAAAACAGAATTCGGATACATTAACGAGCCAATTATCGGAGCACAAAAATGCAAAGACCTAAGCGTTGGAATCATGAGCTTAGAACATATTCGCAGTATTTATAGTGAATTCTTCGGATTGAATCTTTGTGGCCTCATTGGCAGTGATTTTCTTCAAAAATACAGTGCTAAAATTGATTACAAATTATCAAATTTGACACTATATTCAGATTAAGTCTTATAAAGCCTTATGTTTTTAAAAATTATCAATATATTTGCAAGTCAAATTAAATAGAATAATTAAAAGTTTATTACAATGCGGAATAAAGGAGCAGTTATTACGATTTTGGTTCTCCTGACATTAATTGTCTTGTATTATCTGTCTTTCAGCCTTAAAACTTTTCAGGTTGAAAAAAATGCAAAAGCGCAGGCCGTTGAGCTTGCCGACAGAAATCTTGGAGAAGCAGCAGATGCCGATAAGTATGAATTTTATGTAGATTCCGTTGAATCTTCATATCTGGATTCTATTTCCGGCGAGGTGATTTACAATTTTCTAGGAAAACATACTTACCTAGACTGTAAAGCAAGTGAGATAAATTTAGGTCTTGACCTTAAAGGAGGGATGAACGTAACCCTCGAAATTAAGGCTGAGGACATGGTAAAAGCTTTAGCTAATGACAAGCGCAATCCGAAATTGATTGAAGCATTGCAAATTGCGGAGGAAAACCAAACCAAAGGTAGCGAAAGCTTTGTCGTACTTTTTGTGGAAGCATATGAATCAATTGCGCCAGGAGAAAGTATCGCTCCATTGTTTATCACACCTCAAAACAAAGAAAAAATTACGATTTCTTCCCCAAATGAAGATGTTCAACAATATCTAATGGAAGAAACTCAGGCAGCTTATAATAATGCCTTTGATATCTTGAGAAAACGTATTGACCATTTTGGTGTAGTACAACCTAACATCCAGCGTGATGTCGCCGTTAAGGGACGTTTTCATATTGAGCTTCCGGGGATTAAAGACCCTGAACGTGTAAGAGATTTATTGCAAGGAACAGCGAAGCTCGGATTTTACGAAACCTATGAGTTTGCTGAAATCATTGCAAGTCTGCAACAAGCTGAAAATACCATCGCAAAATCCATCATGAAAGATGAAACAACTGTAGATGATACCCCGGAAACCGAAACAGAGGAAACAACTCAGGAGGTTGAGCAAACCGAGGAAGCTGATAGCATTACACAAACTGATGAAGTGCCGGATTTCCTCGAAAACGAAGAAATTGAGCCCGGAGTTAAAACAGTTGAAGAAGATGTCGTTGATACAACGGAAACCAGTCAACTTGCACAGCAGAAACAATATAAAAAAGACCATCCTCTTTTTGCGCTCTTACAACCTAGCATCAATCAAGAAGGACAAGCTGCAAAAGGTCCCGTTGTTGGTACTGCTCATTTTAAAGACACAGCACGTATTAACCGTTACCTAAACATGAAAGAAGTACGCTCTATACTGCCGATTGATTTGAAATTTGCATGGACATTTAAAGCAATACCGAATGCTGAAGGTGGTGTGATGGAAGGTTATTTTAACCTAATCGCACTGAAAGAAACCCGTAAAGGTGGTCCTGTCCTTTCAGGTGATGTGGTTGAAAAGGCAACAAAAGAGTTTAGTAATTCCGGTGGTGCCGCTGCAGAAGTTACCATGCTGATGAACAGCGAAGGAGCAAAAGAATGGGCGAAAATTACCGAAAACAATATCAACAGAAGCATCGCGATTGTACTTGACGGATATGTCTATTCTTATCCAAATGTATCAGGAAAAATTCCAGGAGGACGTTCATCCATTACTGGTAACTTTACTCCCGAAGAAGCAGAGGATTTGGCAAACGTATTGAAATCAGGTAAAATGCCTGCTCCTGCACGGATTATCTCAGAAGAAATTGTCGGACCAACCTTGGGGCAAAAAGCAATCGATTCAGGCTTGAAATCCTTTATTATTGCCTTCCTCGTTGTTCTGCTTTATATGATATTTTATTATAACCGCGCCGGTTTGGTTGCAGATATTGCTTTGATTGCAAATATTTTCTTCATCTTCGGTTCACTTGCGGCATTCGGGGCAGTGCTAACATTGCCGGGAATTGCAGGTATCGTGTTAACAATTGGTATGTCGGTGGATGCGAATGTGCTCATCTACGAGCGAATTCGAGAGGAACTTGCCGCCGGCAAAGGCTTAAAACTTGCCATTTCTGATGGGTATAAAAACGCTTATTCAGCAATCCTCGATGCGAATATTACCACATTACTTGTTGCAATTATTCTCTTTAAATTTGGCGTTGGTCCGATTCAAGGTTTTGCAACAACATTGATTATCGGTATTCTTTCTTCACTATTTACTGCAATTTTCATTACCCGCTTAATATTCAGCGCAATGATGGGAAAAGATAAAGTCGTGAAGTTTGATACAAAATTGACTCGTAATGCATTTAAAAATCTGGAAATCAAATTCCTTGCAAAACGCAAAATAGCTTATATTGTTTCCGGAATTTTTATTGTAATTGCACTCGGCTCACTTGTAACACGTGGTTTAAACCCAGGCATCGACTTTACCGGAGGTAGAACTTTTGTCGTGAAATTCGACCAAGATATTGAGGTGCAAAATGTAGCTTCAACTTTGGAAATGTCTTTTGGTGAAAGACCAATGGTGAAATCATTCGGTGGTAGTGATCAGGTTAAAATTGTCACAAAATATAAAATTGATGACAATTCAAAATCTGTTGATAATGAAGTTGATTCACTTGTATATGCCGGTTTGAAAACTCAACTTGGTGATGATGTTACAATGGATCAGTTCCAGAAAGAATACAAGCAATCATCGCAAAAGGTTGGTCCATCCATTGCAGATGACATTTTAAGAAAATCATTCTTTGCCGTTGGATTGGCACTGATTATTATTTTCCTTTATATCCTGATAAGATTCCAAAAATGGCAATACTCACTTGGTGCAATTGCCGCTTTGGTACATGATGTGCTATTTGTGCTTGGTTTGTTCTCACTATTCTATGCAATCATGCCATTTAGCATGGAAATTGATCAGGCCTTCATTGCTGCTATTTTAACGGTAGTTGGTTATTCAATTAACGATACGGTTGTTGTATTTGATAGAATTCGTGAATTCTTTAAGATTCACCCAAAACGCAGTGAAGAAGTTAATATTAATAATGCATTGAACAGTACAATTAGTCGTACCTTCAGTACATCGTTAAGTACCTTCTTTGTACTACTTACCATCTTCATTTTCGGTGGTGAAGTAATCCGCGGGTTCATTTTTGCACTCATGGTTGGTATTGTTGTCGGTACTTACTCATCACTTTTTGTTGCAACTCCGGTCGCCTTTGAAATGATGAAAAAGAAATACATGAAAAAATAACTAATTTCAAATAAATAATTAGAAGCTTGTTCCTTGGAACAGGCTTCTTTTTTGTTTAAAGACAGATCAATTAAGTATATTTCAACAATAATTTAGCAATAAATTCATTCTGAAATTCATAAAATAGTGTATCTTTCCATTTTATTAGGAGCTTGTCATTTTATGAAACGCATTATATACATTCTCGCCGTAATTTCCATTGTACTGATTAGTAACTCAGGGCAGGCACAAACTTACCGGGACACAATCAAAACTTACGAAGAAATCCTACAGCGGTATGAATCTAAAACCGATTCTGTCCGTAGCTTAATGGGAAACATGAAATTAAAATACATTCAAAGTACAATTGAATCTGTCGGATTACCCATCGGTGCAATACAAGAAGAAATAACAAGCCATCCGGGACTCCGAATTTCTTACAATGAAAATCATGAAATTGCAAACTGGGTTGCAAGTATGATTTTGCCGGATATTAAAACAGGGAATTTCGGTCGTACAAATGACTTTCGTGTTGACACAAGCATTTCTACCGGATCAACCGAAGAAGCTGACTTCTTTTTAAAAACACGCATTGAAGCGGATAAATATGAATACGACGGCTACGGATTCGACAGAGGTCACCTCGCTCCTTCTGCAGATTATCGCTGGTCACAAACCGCTATGTCTGCAACTTACTTTTATTCAAACATGACACCTCAGCATCCCGATTTTAATCGTGGGAAATGGGCAAGTGTCGAAGCATTTCTTAGAGCATATATTATGGAAACCGAAACGGAGTTAATCATTTATACCGGACCGATTTTGTATGATAACATGCCACAAGTAAAACGCAGTATAAATGAAATGAGTTTGCCTGACGAACATTACAAAATTGCGATTGACATGGAAAACGAGCGGGTCATTACTTTCTTAATGCCCAATCAACGCATAGACAATCCAATTGAAGATTATGTGGTGACAATTGATTCCATCGAGAAAAAAACAGGTTTAGATTTTTTAACTCAAATACCGGAAAATAAAGAAACAGAGCTGGAATCACAAAACAACCCAGAGCCTTGGTTTAGCGGAAAACAAAAAGGAGATCGCATGCCCTTGACAAAGTCCGAATTGCCGCCAAAAGCATACAATACCCGCGATGCGAGGGCATTTATGGGAGCAAAGCGTAAAGCCACTATTTGCGGAACAGTTGTCTCAACACATAAATCTCAAAAAGGAAATACCTTTATCAATTTGGACAAATCCTTCCCGAATCAAGTTTTTTCAATCACTATTTGGGCATCAGATCATGTAAACTTTCCATTCAAACCGGCAGAATTCCTTATGGATAAAAAAATCTGTGTAACAGGGAAAGTCACAGAATATAATGGAACTCCATCGCTTTACCTGAGCAATGAAAATAACATTGAAATTTTAGATTAACCTCCAGATTTATCTCGGGTTTTTATGAAAAAATAAACCCCGAGCTTTAAGCCTGGCATCTCATATTTTGTGCATACAACAAACCCGTCACTGCCAAAATGTCAATTTAACTGCCAATTTGCAGATTTTTCATTTGAATTTTTGTATTTTTGCAATGAAAAGAATGGTTTAATGGAAATTCAAACAGTTAAACAACGATTTGGAATTACAGGAAACTCGGATGGCTTAAATCGTGCGATTGATTTAGCGATGCAGGTTGCTCCAACTGATTTATCAGTTTTGGTAACCGGAGAAAGTGGAGTCGGGAAAGAAAATATTCCTCGCATCATTCATCAAAATTCGCATCGAAAACATGGTGAATACATTGCCGTTAATTGCGGAGCTATCCCTGAAGGAACCATTGACAGTGAGCTTTTTGGACATGAAAAAGGGTCATTTACCGGTGCCACGGATAACAGAAAAGGCTATTTCGAAGTAGCAAATTCCGGAACGATTTTTCTCGATGAAGTGGCTGAGCTACCTTTGTCAACACAAGTCAGATTACTACGTGTACTCGAATCCGGCGAATTTATGCGTGTCGGTTCGTCAAAAGTTCAAAAGACCGATGTGCGAGTTGTTGCAGCAACTAATGTTAACATTCTTGATGCAATCGCTAATAACAAATTTCGGGAAGATTTGTATTACAGATTAAACACTGTTCCTATCAGTATCCCGCCATTGCGAAACCGACAAGAAGATATTTACCTATTATTTCGGAAATTTTCAATTGATTTTTCTGATAAATATCGCATGCCAACTTTAAAATTGGACAGAAATGCAAGAGAATTGCTGGAAAATTACCGTTGGCCTGGAAATATTCGTCAGCTTCGAAACATTACCGAACAAATGTCAATTATTGAGCAAGCAAGAGAAATTTCAGCCGAAACCTTAGCTCGATATATCCCGGGAGTTGAAAAATCAAAACTTCCGGCACTTGTGAAAAAAGCGGATGGTAACAGTCAGGATTTTTCCTCAGAAAGAGAAATTTTGTACAAAGTGCTTTTCGATATGAAAAATGACATGAACGACTTGAAAAAGCTCGTTTTTGACATGATGAAAAATGATCCGAATACGGCACAAAAAACGGAGGAGGAAAATTCCGCAATTCTTCATAAATTATATAAAGACGAAGACATTTATAAAATCAGCAGTGCGGATGAAAATTCAACACCTCCTACAGGATTTCATGCAAAACAAGAAGAAATTGAAGATACAGAGGAGTTTGTGGAGGAAAATTTAAGCCTTGCTGAAATGGAAAAAGAAATGATTTCAAAAGCACTGGAAAAACATCGCGGAAAACGAAAAGATGCCGCACAGGAGCTTGGTATCAGCGAACGGACTTTGTATCGCAAAATTAAGGAATATAATATTGAACCGGCTTGAGAATAAATTTGAAACATATCGTCCTTATTCTTATAAGCCTGACTTTAGCAGCTTGTTCAGGCGGGTATTCCTTTACCGGTGGCAGTGTCGGAGAAGCAAAAACGCTTCGCGTAGGGTATTTCCCAAACAGAGCTGCAGTCGTAAATCCCTCATTAAGCAATCAGTTTGCAGAGGCCTTAAAGGATCGATTTTTGCAACAATCAAGCTTGAAATTAAGCAATGATGTGGCAGATTTAGAGTTTGATGGTCAGATTACTGCTTATCGCATTACACCGCAGGCAATTCAGGGAAATGAAACCGCAGCGCTCAACCGTTTAACAATTACGGTAAATGTAAAATTTGTGAACCGAATCGATGAATCGAAAAATTTTGAAAGCAGCTTTTCCCGCTTTGCAGACTATTCCAGCACAGAAAGCCTGACAAGTGTTGAAAACCAACTTGTTGACGAAATATTAGAACAAATTACTGAAGATATATTTAATCGCGCATTAGTTAATTGGTAGTATGGAAAAACTCAGCTTAAAAAAATACATTAATCATCCGGATGCCCTTAATAAGGACAGCTTGAATGATTTATTTGAGTTGAGCAAAGAGTTCCCCTATTTTCAAACTGCATGGATATTGCTAGCAAAAAACCTCCATGTAATTGACGACCACCGCTTTGACGAAATTATCAAGAAAGCTGCAACTTATGCGAATGACAGAAGCAGACTTCAACAAATTATCATGAAAGCTGAACCAGAAACGGTTCCAAATAAAGCAAAACCTGTTGTTGAAAAAGCCTCAAACACGGAAAATCTACAGGAAAAACAATCAATAGAAAAGTCCGATCAGACAAATACCGAAACAAAAGAGACAAGCCCTAAACCCGAGGCGAAAATACCTGTCAAAGAAGAGGTGAAGGAGTTGAAACCTGAGCAAGCGGATAAAGAAAAAAAGCCAGAACAAGCTAAAGCTGTGGCACAAACCGCAAAGCCGGACACATCCAAACCAGAAACAAAAGAAAAAAAACCAGAAGACGATTTAGAAACACTTTTAAAGAAACGCTTAGAAGAGCTAAAAAAAAAACCGAATGAAATAAACGAAAATCAGCATCAAATTGATGTAAAATCGAAACATCTGGAAGAAAAAATACCGCAGGATTCGGAAAATAAGGACGAAAATGAGGGATACATCATCAGTGATGAGGATTTATTTGCCTTTCCTGAAAAAAAATCAAAAGAAAAGTCACAAGCTGAAAAAGCTTTAAATACAACGCCTGAATTTTCACTTGATTCGGTAGTCAAAGAAGGAAAAAAACAGCCTGAAAACCACAAGCAAAAGCTTCTAGAACGATTCATTTCAGTGCGTTCTGAGACAAAGTTAAAATTTTCAAAATCAAAGCCAAATAAAGATTTTAACATTCCGGAATTTCACGAAACAAGTGAGCTTGTTACCGAAACATTAGCTAAAATTTACCTTTCACAGGGACATTTAGAAAAAGCATTGATTACTTATGAGAAATTAAGTTTGAAATATCCGCAAAAAAATATTTACTTTGCAAATCAAATTGAAAAAATTAAAGAATTAATCCGAACTAAAGATAAATAACAATGTTTGTATTTTTAACAATCTTATTACTCATCGTTTGTGCACTGTTAATTTTAATCGTGCTGGTACAAAATCCTAAAGGAGGCGGATTGTCTTCTTCATTTGGACAAGGAAATTCCGTAATGGGTGTTCGCAAAACAACGGATTTTTTAGAAAAAGCAACCTGGACTTTGGCAATTGCGCTATTGGTCTTAAGTTTATTAGCAGGATTTGCAATTCCGGATCGTGCTAAAGACACAAAAGAACCACCGCCTATAGAGCAAACACAAGGAACTGAAACTCCTGTCGAAACTCCTGTCGAAACTCCGGCTCCACCTGTAGAATAAAGGAAACACCATAAAGCTTTTATAAAGCCCTGCGGTATCCGTAGGGCTTCTTTTGTGAAAATACAGACTTTTTTCTTAGCTTTGGGGCTTCTTAGTAAAAAATTATGGGCTTGACAATTCTTATAACAGGTGCAGGCGGGGGAATCGGACATGCTTTGTCTTTGGAATATGCAAAACCGGAGACTCATTTGATTCTCTGCGATTATGATGTAAAAAAACTGGAGCATACTGCTGAACTTTGTAAGCAATCAGGAGCAAGTACAGATATTTTGCAATTCGATCTGTCCATAGAAAGCCAAGTCAATGATGCAGCAAAAATAGTTTTAGCAAAATACAAACAGATTGACCGCTTATTAATACTCGGAGGTGTTTCACAACGCGATAAAGCCATAGAAACCAAATTGGAGGTAGATCGCAAAATCATGGAAATTAATTATTTTGGACATATCAATTTAACAAAACAGATTTTGCCCCTATTGCTGAAATCAAAGCAGCCGAGAATTGGGGTAACCTCAAGTATTTCCGGACGTTTTGGCTACCATTTACGCTCTGCTTATGCGGCATCAAAATTTGCATTACACGGTTTTTACGAATCGCTCCGACTTGAGCATTGGAAGGACAATTTAAGTGTCAGCATCATTTGTCCGGGAAGGATTAATACGCCAATTTCACTGTCTGCGCTTACAGCCGAAGGGAAAGCACATGGAGCAATGGATCCGGGACAAGCAGAAGGAATGTCGGCAGAAAAATGTGCAAAGAAAATGCGCAATGCAATTGAAAAAGGCAAAAAAGATGTACTCATTGGAAACAAAGAAATTCTCATGGTATATTTTAAAAAATATTTACCGTTCATTTTTTATAAAATAGCAAACAAAGTAAATCCTAAATAGTTATGGCAAAAATCATTAGTGGAATACAACAGATTGGCGTGGGAGTACCGAATTTCAAAGAAGGCTGGAATTGGTATATTGAAAATTTCAATATGAATATCCGTGTTTTTGAAGAAAAAGCTGTTGCGGAATTAATGTTACCATATACTCAGGGCGAAGCTCGTGAAAGACAGGCTTGTCTTGCCATTAACATGAATGGCGGTGGCGGTTTTGAAGTTTGGCAACATACCGGAAGAGAACCACTTATGCCAAAAGAGCCCATTTTATTTGGAGACCTTGGGATTTCTGTCGCTATTTTGAAAACTCATGACATTAACGCAATGCATCAATCCTTTAAATCAAAAGGACTGAATGTACTTTCCGAGATTTGTCATAACCCCGGGGGAAAGAAGCATTTCTTTGTCAATGACTTGTATGGAAATTGCTTTGAATTTGTGCAAGAAGAGAATGTATTTCAGGAGAAAAATTTGAATGGAGGCGTTTTCGGTGCAGTGATTGGTGTAAACAGCATTGAAGAATCACTTCCTCTGTATCATGACATTCTAAAATACGATGAAATTATTTACGATCGTACCGGATGTTTTGACGATATTAAAAACATTCCTGGTGGAAATGAAGAAATGCGCCGTGTTTTATTAAGACACAGCAAACCAAGAAAAGGTGCATTTTCACCACTACTCGGCCCAACACAAATTGAACTTGTTGAAGTGAAATCCAGAAAACCTAAAGATATTTTTGAAGGACGCATGTGGGGTGATCCTGGATTCATTCATTTATGTTTTGATATTCAGGGAATGGATGATTTGCGCGAAGAATGTAAAAATGCAGGATTCCCATTTACCGTGGATAGCGCGGATAGTTTCGACATGGGCGAAGCTGCAGGTCACTTCTCATACATTCAGGCACCTGAAGGAACATTGATTGAATTTGTGGAAACACATAAAGTGCCTGTAATGAAAAAATGGGGTTGGTATATCAATCTAAAAAAACGAAATCCTGAGAAATCCTTACCAACATGGATGCTGAAAGCATTAGGCATGAATAAAGTAAAATCTGTTTAAACTGAACGGAATTTCCTGATGCATAATTTTTCCGGACTTGATTTACCTTTTGGAATGAATACCTGAGTTTTAATTTTTTAACTTTGTCTCAATGAAAAAATTCAAACTGGTATCGGATTTTAAACCCACAGGCGATCAACCCGAGGCAATCCACCAACTTATGGATGGGATGGAATCCGGTCGGAGACATCAAACCTTATTAGGTGTTACCGGCTCAGGAAAAACATTTACCATTGCCAATATGATTGAAAAAATCAATCGTCCGGTTTTGGTGATGAGTCATAACAAAACGCTTGCAGCTCAGCTATACAGTGAATTTACACAGTTTTTTCCAGACAATGCCGTTGAATATTTCGTATCATATTACGATTATTATCAACCCGAGGCATATTTACCCGTAACCGACACTTACATTGAAAAGGATTTATCCATAAACGACGAAATTGAAAAACTCAGGTTGAGTACGACATCTGCACTCTTGTCTGGTCGTCGTGATGTAATTGTTGTAAGCTCTGTTTCATGTATTTATGGAATCGGAAATCCTGAAGATTTTCATTCAAACACCATAAAAGTTAAGGTCGGACAGATTATTGACAGAAATCAATTTCTGCGTTTACTCGTTGATTCGTTGTACTTCCGGTCTGAAATTGATTTTAAACGTGGCAGTTTCCGAGTTACCGGCGATACGGTGGATATTTATCTCGCTTATCAGGATACTGCAATTCGTGTCGTTTTTTGGGATGATGAAATTGAAGAAATCCGCAGTTTTGATCCGGTTAACGGAACATTGATGGAGCGCATGGATCAAGGAATTATTTATCCTGCAAATATTTTTGTAACCACGCAATATCGACGCAATCAGGCCATAGAGAATATTCAGCATGACATGCACGCACAGGTTCAGTTTTTCAAAGATCAGGGGAAACCACTTGAAGCAAAACGTCTGGAAGAACGGGTAACATATGATTTGGAAATGATGAAGGAATTGGGACATTGCCCGGGAATTGAAAATTACTCCCGATATTTTGACGGCAGAAAATCAGGCTCCCGACCATTTTGTCTCATCGATTATTTCCCTGAAGATTTTATTACCATTGTGGATGAAAGTCATGTAACCATTCCTCAAATTCGTGCAATGTTCGGTGGAGATCGTTCAAGAAAAGAGAATCTCGTAAAATACGGATTCCGCTTACCTGCCGCAATGGACAACCGCCCCTTAAAATTTGAAGAGTTTGAAGGCTTGATGAATCAAGTAGTCCATGTATCGGCAACTCCGGCAGACTATGAATTGGAGCATTCTGAAGGAATTGTAGTGGAGCAAGTTATCCGGCCAACGGGAATTTTGGATCCACCAATAGAAATCCGCTCGTCAAATGGACAAATTGATGATTTATTGAATGAAATTCGAATTCGCATTACCCGAAAAGAGCGAGTACTTGTTACAACGCTGACAAAGCGCATGGCGGAAGAGTTAACCAAATACCTTGTCAGGATACAGGTTAAAACCCGCTATATCCATTCTGATGTGGATACAATGGAGCGAATTGAAATCATGGAACAATTGCGTGGCGGAGCAATTGATGTGCTTGTTGGCGTTAATTTGCTACGTGAGGGGCTGGATTTACCGGAAGTTAGCTTGGTAGCAATTATTGATGCCGATAAAGAAGGCTTTTTACGATCTGAACGAAGTTTGACTCAAACCGCAGGTCGTGCGGCCAGAAATATTAATGGTTTGGTTATTATGTACGCCGATAAAATTACCGGCTCCATGCAACGTACGATTGATGAAACAAACCGTCGTCGTGAGAAACAAATTGCATACAATAAAGCGCATAATCTCAGTCCGCAGCAAATTGTAAAAGCCAATAAATCCATGATGGGTGAGCATCATAAACCCGGAAAAATCTATCAGGATCCGAGTGAGCGTGAATTTGATATTGCTGCTGATCCGGTTGTAAGATATATGAATAAGGAAGCCATTTTACAGAGCATTAGTAAAGTGAAAAAAGAAATGGAGGCTTCTGCTAAAAAACTTGATTTTATTGAAGCTGCCCGTAAACGTGATGAAATGTTTGCTTTGGAAAAACTTTTGAAACAAAAAGTTTAATACAATAATCTTTTAAAACGATATGTGATGAATATTGAAGATTTCAGATTATACTGCCTTTCAAAACCAGGTGTTACTGAGGGATTTCCCTTCGATGAGACAACATTAGTTTTTAAACTTATGGGAAAAATGTTTGCCCTTACAGATACGGAAGATGATTTTGCAATTGCGCTGAAATGCGATCCCGAGCGAGCCATTGAGCTAAGAGAAAAGTATCCCGCGGTAAAGCCCGGCTTTCACATGAATAAAATACATTGGAATACCATCACAGTGGACGGCAGCATGAATAATCAATTTTTAATTGAGCTTACCGATCATTCGTACGATTTAATAAAATCAGGATTAACGAAAAAGTTAAAAGCAGAACTGCAGCAGCTAGAAAAACAGATGAATAAAAACTGACTTGAAAATAATTTCAAGGACAATCGCTTTTTGCAATTTTGAATATATAGAACATTGAAATCAAAACCACTCAAAAATCTGTATGAAAAATATATTATTCCCCCAAAAACATGCTATCTTGCAACACAATTTTGTTGATAATCAACCATAAACTAATAAGATATGAAAGAAATAATTTTCTTAACTATTTTGATAAGCATTTTCTCTTGTTCAAGTAAGGACAACAGTACAAGTAAAACCGACAATGAAAAAAATGAAATAACGGTTAAAAAAATAACAAATGCTGATTTTGAGGAATTTTTAAATTATCTGGATTTTATTGAGTTCCCATACCAAACAGCGTGCTTTAGCAATTACGAAATTAATAACTCAATAGACGAAGAACTGATTTTAAAATTTGCTGATAATAAGCTTGAATATCCTTATAAAAGAATTTATACGCCCCGAGATTTTGAGATCGTTTTGTTTTTGAGCACTGCAGATATATTGATACCAACAATTCGAACATACAAACTAAATGGAGAAATTATTGATTCTGAACAAATGTTTTTTGGTTATTGTGGAGGAGAACCTGGATATTACCACACCGAATATATTCAAATAAAATCTGACAAATTGATTACTCATAGTGATTCAACCTGGACAAATGAAGTCGATGAGGATTTCAATGATATTCCAAACACTAAGAAACTTAAATATGACACATATGATTTCATAATTAATGATGAAGGAATAATATCTAAAAAAGAATAACAAGCAGCACAATATTAGATATAACTAGCGCCTGCATGAAAAGTCCTTAATTTTCATTTTTGATAAAACACACCAAAGACAAACATTGAAAGAAGCAAAAGCAGACGCACAGTGTGTTTTATGAATAATTTATTCTTCCTTATTATACAATTGTGTTTCAAAATGCACTGCGGCACCAAGCCAACCACAGCTGTATAAATAGCCCATAATTCAATAAACAATCCCCAGAATCACCTGTTATAGTAATTGTGATAATTAGAAAAGTTGCTGCTCATTGATAATTTCAACCGGTTTGTTTTACATTGACATCCATCAAAAACCCTCAAAAATTATCATGACATTTATTATTGCTTCTTTTGCTGATTAATCGTAATTTTGCAAACAGTTTAGAATTCATCTAAATAAAACACTATGGGTAAAGAAGAACAACAAAATAAAGTCCTGCAGGAAGTAACCAAAAACGAATATAAGTACGGGTTTTCTACGGAAATGGAGCAGGACAGCATTGCCAAAGGACTCAGTGAAGACGTGGTGAGAATGATTTCTGCTAAAAAAAATGAGCCCGAATGGATGCTGGACTTTAGATTGAAAGCTTATCGAAAATGGCTTACAATGAAAATGCCCGAATGGGCGCACCTGAAAATCCCGAAAATTGATTATCAAGACATCATTTTTTATTCTGCACCAAAGAAAAAACTACAACTCGACTCCCTCGATGATATCGATCCGGACATCCGAAAAACCTTTGATAAATTGGGAATTCCGCTGGACGAGCAAAAACAACTTTCCGGCGTAGCAGTGGATGCTGTAATGGATTCTGTCTCGGTGAAAACCACATTTCAGGAAAGCCTTGCCGAGAAAGGCATTATCTTTTGCGCATTTTCTGAGGCAGTGCAAAAACACCCTGATTTGGTAAAAAAATACATGGGATCTGTCGTTCCTTACGGAGATAATTATTTTGCAGCATTGAACTCTGCAGTCTTTAGTGATGGGTCATTTTGTTATATCCCGAAAGGCGTGCGTTCCCCAATGGAGTTGTCAACTTATTTTCGCATTAATGCCGCAAATACCGGACAGTTTGAGCGCACACTTATTGTAGCTGAAGAAGGATCTTTTGTGAGTTATCTCGAAGGATGTACGGCTCCGCAACGCGATGAGAATCAACTGCATGCAGCAATCGTTGAGATTGTGATTGAAAAAGATGCGGAAGTCAAATACTCAACAGTTCAAAACTGGTATCCGGGGGATAAAAACGGAAAAGGCGGAATATATAATTTCGTAACAAAACGTGGAATTTGCAAAGGAGACAACTCAAAACTCAGTTGGGCACAGGTTGAAACCGGATCGGCAATAACCTGGAAATATCCAAGCACGATTTTATTGGGAAACCACTCAGTTTCTGAGTTTTATTCTGTTGCTGTGACAAATAATTACCAACAAGCAGATACCGGCTCAAAAATGATACATCTCGGCAAAAACACCCGAAGTACCATTATTTCCAAAGGAATTTCTGCCGGATTTAGCGAAAACTCCTATCGGGGATTGGTGAAAGTTGCAAAAAATGCCGATAATGCCAGAAATTTCTCGCAATGCGATTCCCTTTTGCTTGGCGATAAATGCGGAGCGCATACTTTCCCCTATATTCAGGCTGATAACAATTCCGCAATATTGGAACACGAGGCTACCACATCAAAAATCAGTGAAGACCAGATTTTTTATTGCAAACAACGCGGAATTTCCGAAGAAGATGCCATTGGTCTGATTGTCAACGGATATACCAAAGAGGTGATTAATAAATTACCGATGGAATTTGCGGTTGAGGCACAAAAATTATTGCAAATAACCCTTGAAGGCTCAGTCGGATAAAATGGTGCAGAAAAACACATATCAGGAATTGAAAACCTTTTTTGTTGAAGGGCAATTTTGCACGCAGGATATTGTCGAGATGACAGAAAATCCTGAGCTTATTCCTGATTTGATGAAATTGGCATTATCAAACGATGAACCTGCAGGTTGGAGAGCTGCATGGGCATTGTCGCATGCAATGAAGCATTCCATTAATCTGTTGATTCCGTATCTTCCGGAGATTGCAGATGCCTTACCGGAAATCCGTAAAGACGGACACATCAGGGAACTGCTGAAATTTTTCAGAGATGTAAAATTGGAGCAAATCCCGGAAAGCCTTCACGGACAATTGTTCGATTATTGTTTTACACTTTTTGAAAACAATAATGTACAACCTGGAACGCGAAGTAATGCCTTACAGATTTTATTAAAAATTGCGGAAAAAGAACCCCTCTTAATTGGAGAAATTAAAGCCGCTTTTGAAATGATTAGCCCTTTCCTGAGTAAAGGAATTCGGTACTCATGTCAACGGCGAATTAATGAAATATCACTACAAACAATTAATACCCATAAAACGAGATACAATGTTGAAAATTAATAATTTACACGCAGAAATTGAAGGTAAGAAAATCCTTAACGGAATCAATCTCGAAGTGAAACCCGGAGAAACCCACGCAATTATGGGTCCCAACGGTTCCGGAAAATCAACCTTAGCATCGGTACTTGCCGGTCGTGATGTATTTAATGTCACCAAGGGAGATGTGACTTTCCTCGGAAGAAACTTGCTGGAAATGGAACCGGAAGACAGAGCACGCGAAGGGCTTTTTCTCAGTTTCCAATACCCGGTAGAAATTCCCGGAGTAAGTATGATGAGTTTCATGCGTACTGCCGTGAATCAAGTCAGAGAGCATCGTGGGCTCGAGGTCTTGTCGTCTGCTGCTTTTCTGAAATTTATGCGGGAACGTAAAGAATTGGTTGAAATTGATTCAAAATTAACGAATCGTTCTGTCAACGAAGGTTTTTCGGGAGGAGAAAAGAAGAAAAACGAAATTTTTCAGATGGCCATGCTGGAACCTAGACTTTCGATTTTGGATGAAACCGATTCAGGGCTGGATATCGATGCCTTGCGTATCGTTGCCAATGGCGTTAATGCATTAAAAACATCTGAAACATCAAATATTGTAATTACCCATTATCAGCGACTGCTTGATTTTATTGTGCCGGACTTTGTACATGTCTTGTACGAAGGTCAAATTGTGAAATCTGGAGGCCGTGAATTAGCCCTTCAACTCGAAGAAAAAGGCTATGATTGGATTAAAAATGAACTTGCCTAAAGCAAATCATTATGCAAATAGAAAATTATTTAAAAACATATCAATCCATACTCGATGCTTCTAATGGAAGTATCCCTGATTTCATCCGTAAAGAAAGGGATGCAGCGAAAGAAGAAATTATCGAAAACGGATTACCCGACAGAGCGGATGAGCGATATCGCTATCTCGATTTAAAACCGGTTTTTGATGATACCGAATATAAGCGAATCACCTCTGAACCTGCTGTGACCGATTCATTGGGCTCATTTTTTCAGTGTGAGGTGCAAGGCATGGATACTGATTTAATTTTATTGTCAAACGGTTGGTATCATGAATCTACATTGCCAAAAGACAGTAAAGTTGTGGTTTGTAGCATGCGGGAAGCTTTTCATAAACATCCTGAATTAGTGCAGAAGCACTTTAATCAATATCTCAAAAAAGCAAAAGACGGCTGGACAGAATTGAACACCATGCTTGCCCAAGACGGCGTATTTATTTATGTTCCAGATAATTATATTACCGAAAAAGCCATTCAAATCGTGAATTTAACACACGGTTTCAGTGAAAAAGAAATTTTTCAACGGAATTTGATTGTCATCGGGAAAAATGCAAAACTACAACTCTTAATTTGTGATCATACCTTAAACAAGGCGAAAAATGTCAATCATCTTGGGACAGAGGTGTTTATAGATGAAAATGCAGATTTCCAAATGTACGACTTACAGAATGAACCTGACATTTCGAATGTGTTTTCACATCTTGCTTTTCATCAGGAAGCTTATTCCAGATTAACATCTCTTGCTTTCAGCTTACATGGCGGAACTATTCGCAATAATCTTTATGTGACCATGAACGGACAGGGCGCAGAAAGCAATGTATATGGTTTGGTTCTGTCTGACAGGCAGCAGCGAATGGATAATTTTACATTTATCGATCATGCGGTGCCAAATTGTGTCAGCAATGAGTTTTACAAAGGCATTTTGGATGAACAGTCTCGTGGAGCGTTTAGCGGTCGCATCTTAGTGCGAAAAGACGCGCAAAATACCAATGCATTCCAGACAAATAACAATATTTGTTTAACCGATGAAGCCAAAATACGAACCAAACCACAATTGGAGATTTATGCTGACGACGTAAAATGTTCGCATGGTGCTACGGTGGGACAATTGGATGAAGAAGCAATGTTTTATTTACGTACTCGCGGCATTGATAAGCACGAAGCTCGTTTTATGATGCTGTTTGCTTTTGCCAATGACATTGTTCGGAAAATTGAAATTGAACCACTCCGGGAACGCGTTGCAGACTTGGTTTCAAAACGCCTTCGAGGCGAATTAGTTGCCTGTGAGCACTGTTTGCTGAATTGTGAAAGTAATTAGTTATAAGCAGCTTAAATACTGCAGAGTGAAGTTGTGATTTATGTATTCAATCTCTTTGCGTAATAATTAAAAAAGCTATACCGCAGAGAACCGCTAAGAAGGCGCAGAGGACCGCTAAGGAAAATAATAGCTCTATACTGGAAAAATCTTTGCGAAACTTTGCTCCTTTGCGAAACTTTGCGGTACAATTTAAAAATGCTGTACCGCAGAGAACCGCCAAGAAGTCGCAGAGGACCGCTAAGGAAAATGATAGCACTATACTGGAAAATCCTTTGCGTAACTTTGCTCTTTTGCGAAACTTTGCGGTACAATTTAAAAATGCTGTACCGCAGAGAACCGCTAAGAAGTCGCAGAGGACCGCTAAGGAAAATAATAGCTCTATACTGGAAAAATCTTAGCGAAACTTTGCTCCTTTGCGAAACTTTGCGGTACAATTTAAAAATGCTATACCGCAGAGAACCGCTAAGTAGTCGCAGAGGAAAACAATAGCATCTATGTAATGAACTTTTTCGTAACTTTACTCTTACGAGCCTTTGCTTACAACAAAAAACCGTTAAGAATTAAAAGATAGCCTTATGAACGAAAATGAATTATCAAAAATTATTATCGGATGTGCAATAGACGTACATAAACAATTAGGTCCTGGACTTCTCGAATCTGCATATCAGGAATGCTTAGCTTATGAATTAAAGGAACATGGGCTTTATGTTAGAAAAGAAGTTGGTATGCCTATAATCTATAAAGAAGTAAAACTTGACCATGGTTATCGGATAGACTTACTCGTTGAAAATAAAGTTGTAATTGAGACAAAGTGTGTTGAGTACATAACCGATGTTCATGAAGCACAGTTGTTAACCTATTTAAAATTAGGAGATTACAGGCTAGGCTTGATACTGAATTTTCATGTTAATACATTAACCAAAGGTATTAGGCGTATGGTAAATAATTTATAATTAAGCATCGCGTCACAACTATAAAAGCTATACTGCAGAGAAAAAAGTGATAAATTATTCCATATTTCCTTTGCGTAACTTTGCGGTACAATTTAAAAATGCTGTACCGCAGAGAACCGCTAAGGAAGCGCAGAGGACCGCTAAGGAAAATGATAGCACTATACTGGAAAATTCTTTGTGTAACTTTGCTCCTTTGCGAAACTTTGCGGTACAATTTAAAAAGCTATACCGCAGAGAACCGCTAAATAAGCGCAGAGAACCGCAGAGGAAAACAATAGCACTATACTGGAAAATCTTAGCGAAACTTTGCTCCTTTGCGAAACTTTGCGGTACAATTTAAAAATGCTGTACAGCAGAGAACCGCTAATGTCGATTAAACATCCCAGCTTGAAACTTGTTATCCATACATGGAAAATCTTAAAATACCACATCGGATTTTACTTTTGCATTACGGAAAATCATCCGCTTTTGCAGGGAAAAACATCAAACTTCGAAATGCATTAGCAGAGGCAGTCATTCACGAGGCAAATCTCATGCATAAAATTCGGATTGATGAATCGGAAATCATTCATGCCGGCACGAAACATACAAGCGGTCACAGCATTATCGATCAGGTTGCAGATCAAATTTCAATTGCCCCCGGAAAATCAGTGGGGCATTGGATAAAACAATTAGCTGCGAATGATACCATTGCTTTGCATGTTACAGAAAACTTGATTAATAATCAATTGTTAAAAGCACACAAAAACAAAGGCTTGTTCCGTAAGAAACCGACAACATACAGTCTGAACGGCAAAAACGACAGTCAGCTAGTATCAGATTATTTAAAGGAATCTGCAAAATCGGATGCCCGAAGTACAATAAGTCTGGCTATTTTGACAAAACATGAAATTTGATTATCAATCAATCTGAAACACAATTGGTAATACACGTATTTTTGACAAATTGTCTCTGTTCATAAAACAAGGCGGAATGCTATAATATTACTGCTTTACAATTTTTCGAGTGATAATAGAGCCGGTACTTAAGTTTGAAATGCGTATCATGTATATACCCGACTGAAATGCAGAAACATCCAACGATATATCAGTATTAGTAGTTTTTTGTTTCATTAATGATTTTCCACAATAATCAAACAAAACAATTTGATATCCTTTGGAAGATTTAATCGGAATTTCCAGATTTAAAACATCACTTACCGGATTAGGGTTAATCTTAGCATCCTGCAAATTTGATTGTACGCTTGCATTTGGTGGATCTCCCCAAACATACTCCACAAATTCCGGATTATCAACATAAGGATTTCTATTGTACTGCCAGTCGTAAATCGCATTGTTTCGGTTCTGCTCTTTTTCACTCACAGGATCTTCCTCATGCCATGTCATTAGCATTGCCAAAGCACCGGGCTTTAGCTGTGAACCATCAACCATATCATTACTATTGAAACTACCGTCTTCGCCATAATAGCGTGTTGCCATATAGAAATAAATGCGTGCAAAATCACCTTTATACTCATCAATGGGCTCAAAAACGGTTTCATTTGTCCATGACAAAGCTGAGCTTCCTTTTTTACTTCCGTTTGTCGATGTCCAACTTGCACTGCTTACTTCCCCATAAACAAAATTACTCCGTTGTCCATTCGTATATCCATCGGAAGGAACCAATTGCACTAAATCTGAATACATCGGAGATTCATCATTAAACCAGGATTTTGGCCAGGAATGTTCACGGTTGTAGCAGGAGCCTTCGCCTGAATAATTTCCACACTGATCACTCCCAAATGTGTAATAATAAGATGGAGTTCCACCGGGGACATCACTATACATATCCCATACTAAATTGCTGTTATCCGGTCTTGGGTCGGTATCTTCAAATGCTGACCACAAATCTTCATAACTCAATGAATTATGATTGTCGATGATATTGTGCAGCGCTTGCTGTAAGCTCTCTCCATATATTCCTTCTGCACTGTCGTAATATCCTGCCGGGATTTGTGCGGTGGCAAGAATGGCAGACAAAATGCCTGCCATTGTAAAAACAAATCGTTTGTAAAAAATGAACATATATTATTCTTTAATTTCTTTAATCACGTAAATGTAAGCTGGGAAGTGGTCAGAATACCCACCCATATATGTGTCCCCAACATAAGTTCTCCATGGATAACCTTTAAACCGACCTTCGCGCTGCGTGAGTTCCGGGTTATTATACACATGAGCTGCGTAATATTTATAGGTTTCTGGCTCTCCCAAAGCTAAGCTCGGGCTGATAATAACCTGATCGAAAAGATTCCATTTGTCGCGATAAGCACCTGAGCCAACGCCATCACGAAAAAGCTGAGCAAAAGGATTAAACAAATCGCCCTCTTTCAATTCTGATTTTTTGCGTTTTGCACGCAAATTATCCTCTAATGATTCGTTTACCGGATCGTCATTAAAGTCACCCATGACAACAATTTTTGCATCCTTATCCAAGGCCATTAGACTATCTACAATTTCTCGGGTTTTATCACCGGCAGCATTCCGTTTCGGACGACTGGCTTTTTCTCCACCACTACGTGACGGCCAGTGATTTACAATAAAATACATGGGCTCTCCGTCAAATTTCCCGGAAACCAATAAATGATCTCTGGTTTTATCTTTCTTGTCAAAATCAAAATTCAAAGGAATTGATTTGTAATCACTTACTTCAAACACAGATTTGCGATACATAAATGCGACATCAACGCCGCGTTCATCCGGTCCGTCAACATGAACATAGTCATATCCATATTTTTTCAAATCCGTTTTGTTAATTAAATCCTCAATTACAGTGGCATTTTCAACCTCAGAAATTCCGACAACAGCAGGGGGAAGTTTTGATAAGTCTGCACCAATTTTCAAAATTACTGAAGATAATCTTTCCAATTTTTCTTCGTAAATCTTGGTATTATAGTTTTTATCTCCTTCGGGAGTAAATTCATCATTAAGAAAAATGTCAGGATCATTAATTGTATCAAACAAGTTTTCAAGGTTGTAAAAAGCAATCGTACTAACTTTATATTGCTTTTCCTGAGCATTCACATTAAATGTGAAAAAGATTGCGAGCAATGCAATTGCAATAGTGTATAAACGTTTCATAAACAAAATATTTTCAAATTTTAATTATCTGTCAAGCAAATTTCTTGCCATGGATTGGAAAACTCCTTCTTTTAAAGCGTAAGCCGAACGAATCATCACTTTAATCCGGAACAAATTTATCAGAAATTCTGTAAAAACCGAAGCTAATGGAATCATTTCTACTCGCATGGCTTCCATTCCCGGTATTTTCAGGCGTTTTTCACGACTTTTTTGGGTTAGTTCCTGATAGATTTCCAGCCAATATTCACGAGGAATTTCGTACCATTCGGCATGTTTGTATGTCCCTACCAGCCCGGCCTTGTGTATATAAATGGATGCAAAGGTATCGAAACTTCCGGATGATCCAATTAGCACTTTGGGTTGATATTTTTCTGCAATTGAAATTAATTCTTTCATTTCAACAGAGAGGTAGTCATGAATATCCTTAATGTTTTGTTCGGTAAGGGGGTCGGATGGTTGAAATTTCAACAGCAAGCGAGCAATTCCCAAATCAAAGGATTTTCGATAATAGACTTTTCCCATGCTAGCAATTTGAATTTCATTACTGCCGCCACCAATATCGAGTAATAAATACGGTTTTTCATCCATGGGAACCGCCTGACGAACACCACGATATATAAATTCCGCTTCTTGTTCTCCGGAAATAATATTAAGCTGATATCCGGTAATTGTTTTTACTCGGGATATTATTTCTTGCTGATTTTTAGCATTACGCACTCCTGATGTTGCAAACACCTGTGTATTTTCAACATTATATTTGCTGATTGTTTCCCGGTATTTTGACAGGACAGTCAGCACTCGTTGAATTGCCGGTTCAGAAACATTTCCGTTCGAAAACCCTTCGGCTCCCAGTTTAATTGGTTGCTTTTCGGCATGTAACACATCAAGTTTGTGCGGCGACCAGTCTGCAATGCTCAAATTACAAGTATTGGTTCCTAAATCTATGCTTGCAAGTCTCATTCTAGTTTTTATAACGAATCCATTTCCATAGTTCTTTATAGCTCACTTTTTTACCGTACATCAGAATTCCTATTCGATAAATTTTTCCTGATAGCCACACCATGAAGATAAAGCTCAGAATTAAAACCGAAAAGGATAATACCAAATCAATGACGGGAACTCCAAACGGAATTCGTACCATCATTACAATGGGTGAAGTAAACGGAATGATTGAGAACCACCATGCCAAACTGCTTTCCGGGCTGTTTATGACGGAAAACATCACAATCAACCCCAAGACAAGCGGCAGCGAAATCGGCAACATAAACTGCTGAGTATCTGCCTCGTTGTCAACCGCTGCACCAACCGCAGCAAACATTCCGGCATATAACAAATATCCGAAAAGGAAATAGAACAAAAATGCCCCGATTAATAAGGGGAAATTAATAGAAGAAAGTGCGTTTAAAGCATTTTCAATTTTCCCGGAAAACTGATCCTGTATTGGGCTGTTACCAACTTGAGCATTTGAAGATATGAGTTGCTCCATTTGCGGTGATTGCTGAAAACCTTTAATATCATCAAGCAAAATAAATTGAGCAGCTGTAACGATTCCAAAGGTTAATATAATCCACAGGATAAATTGTGTTAATCCAACCAAAGCAATTCCAATAATTTTTCCCATCATTAATTTGAAAGGACGAACAGAAGAAACAATGATTTCTACGATTCGGTTGGATTTTTCTTCAATTACACCACGCATAACTTGAGATCCATACATGAACACAAACATGTAAATAAGGAATCCGGCAATATAACCGATAATCATTGCTATTTCAGTACTGGTGCTTTTTTGCTCCCCGTTATCATTGATGATTCGTGTTTTGATATCGACGTTAGTTTCAACGGCTTTAATTACATTTCGCAGCGCCTCTTTTTCAACGCCAAGTTCTTCTCCTTTAATTTGCAGCTTTGCGTCAGTAATGTATTTTTCCATGTGATTAAGCAGTTCCATTTGAACTGCCAATCCAGGTTGCTTGTAAGAATACATCATTGCACTGCTGCGTCCAGTACTAACAATGTTATTCGGAATATAAAGCACTGCATAAAAATCGTTTTGTTTCATCAACTCAAGAGCAGCATCAACATCCATGCTTTGGAGATATTCATATTTTAAATATTCGCTATCCTCAAACTGATCAACAAACAAAAAGGAATCATCCAGAATTGCAATGGTTTTTTCCTCTGTATCTTTAATCTGAGCCAACCAAATTGGTACAATCATTAGGGCAGCAAATAAAATCGGCCCTAAAATGGTCATAATAATAAAGGTTTTCTTTTTTACTCGGCTCAAATATTCTCGTCTAATAATAATACTAGTTCTATTCATAGCTTTAATTATTAACAGGTTGGTCGTTTTCTTCAACAAGTGAAATAAATACAGAATTCATACTTGGTATAATCTGTCTGAAAGATTTCAACTCTCCTTTGGGTAATAAAAATTTGATCAAATCATTGGCTGAAAAATTATCATTCAATTGCTTTAAGCGTATGCTTGTTTCACCGTTTAAAGGAGTTGTTTGCAAAATTTCATAATCAGAGGTCATTGCCAAATCAGGATTTGTAAACTCTCCTTCAAAGATGATTTCATAAATATCAGGAGCATACCGTTTCCGAATGGTATCAATATTCCCCTCAACTACAATTTTGGACTTATTGATAAGCGCAATATCATCACAAATTTCCTCAACGGAGGACATGTTGTGTGTACTGAAAATTACGGTAGCTCCTTTATCACGGAGTTCCAAAATTTCATTTTTTAACAAGTTTGCATTAATTGGGTCAAAGCCGGAAAACGGCTCATCAAAAATCAGCAATTCCGGTTCGTGCAACACGGTGGTAATGAATTGTACTTTTTGAGCCATTCCTTTTGAAAGCGCTTCCACTTTTTTATCCCACCAAGACTCAATTCCAAATTTCTCAAACCAATATTTGAGCCGTTTTGCAGCATCAACGCGGCTTAAGCCTTTAAGTTGCGTTAAATACATTGCTTGTTCGCCAACTTTCATTTTTTTGTATAATCCACGTTCTTCAGGCAAATAGCCAATATTTCGGATATGTTTTTTATTTAAAGCTTGTCCGAGCAACTCAATTGTACCACCGTCGGGTGCAGTAATTTGATTCAAAATTCGAATAAAACTGGTTTTTCCGGCACCATTCGGCCCTAGCAATCCGTAAATACTCCCCTTGGGGACAGACAAACTTACATTGTCCAATGCTTTGTGACCGGCATATTGTTTTGTCACATTTTCAGCTCGCAGAATGTAATCCATAATCATTTAAAATTTGACGTGAAAATAATGATAATATGTGTGAATGCTGTTAATATTTTTATAAAGAATTAAAAAAACTTGCTAAAACCACGGCACGATTTTTATTACAGCTTAATAAAGCAATATTTTTAAAGCCGTAGAGTTATTAAAAATGATGTTATCTTAGCAAATCTATGAATTTTAAAATTCGACATATTATTTTATTGATTGGGGCCGTCTTTACGTTTCAAAGCCTTAGTGCAACACGTATTCACGGGACTGTGAGCGATTATGCGAATTTTGAATTGATTTTTTATCGTTACAGCGATTTAATCACAGAAAAAACCGACACACTCTTTACGCTTCGGATAGATTCAGACGGGAGTTTTGACAAAACATTTGAAATGGCAGATACTGCGCCCGTGTACACACTGGTAGGAATCTATAAAATTTGGTTTGTCGCTGAACCTAATGGTGATTACGATTTAGTTTTTCCTGATTATGTGGAGAAAACCAATGCCGAAATTTACAATCCATTTTTTAAGCCAATCTTATTAATGGCGGGAATGAAAGGACAGGGAAAAACAGATCTGAATTATTTAATAAATCAATTTGACAGTTTTTACAACGATTATCTCGATAGCCACTTGCTGGATTTCCTTGCCAGAGGAAGAGATTCCGGTGTGGAATTTTACATTGACAGCTTGAAACAAGATTTTTCATATCATGAAAACAACTACTTCAATGCCTGGAAAAAATTCCGTTTTGCAAATTTAAGACGCATTGCTTACGAACGCAACCATCGATTTACCATCAATCAGTATTTCAGACAGGATGAGGTGCATTATCAAAATCCCGCTTACATGTTTTTATTTAAGGAATTGTTTGAAAATTATTTTGACCGTTTCTTGCTGCGACCAGATGGAGAAGAATTACTCAAGGCTGTCAATTTGGCAAAAAGTCCTCATGCTATTTCAAAAGTACTCAGCCGGATGTTTGAACTCGACAATCAGGCATTGCAAGAATATGTTATGATAAAAGGACTGCGCGATGCATATTTTGGAGATAACTTCAGAAAGCAACCCATTTTAATTACGCTGGATTCAATTGCTGATTTTTCAAACTTCCCTGAACATCGAATTGCGGCAAAAAATGTCATTGAGTCGCTTACCCATCTTGCAAAAGGCACACTTGCGCCGGATTTTAGTTTTTCAACAATTGACGGCAAACAAGGGATGCTTTCTGAACTGAAAAATCGCTATTTGTATGTGGCTTTTTACCAAACAGAACTTACAACTTGCCAACAAGAAATCGGACCATTGATTGAGCAAGCAATAAAACATAATGGAGATTTTGAAGTGCTAATGGTATTGTTTGATGAGGATAAATATAAAGCGATGAATCAATTAAAACATCTTGACATTCCTTTTGAAATTGTTTTTCCTGACAATCCCGAACAAATTAAGAAACAGTGGAATCTTAAAACCTTCCCGACCTATTTTCTGTTGGATACACAAGGAAAGTTTATTTTTTCACCTGCACCCTCACCAACTGAACAATTTGAGAATTATTTCTTTCGCTATGTAAAAGATTAATCAGGCAATATCATACCAATCGTTTCCAGAAAATTCTGAATAGAACCATACGTGTTTTTCATCAAAGGATAAATAGTCTCTCTGTCCACCCACACGCAACGCTGAATACCCTCTTCCAACTGAGGCTCTAGCATTTCCGTATTTCCGGCGTATAACATCCCGAACCAATGTGTTGTCTTTAAACGTGTTTTTTTATTCTGTTTGTAGATATGATAAGTTTTTCCCAAAGCATCCTGAATGCTCAAAGTATTAATATCCATGCCACATTCTTCGGAGACTTCACGTAAAGCACAGGTTTCGGGAGATTCTCCTTTTTCTGCTTTCCCTTTTGGCAAATCCCACTTTCCGTTTCGAAAAATAAAAAGTTTCAGTCCGCTTTTTGTGGACACAATCCCGCCTGCAGCCGTTACTGGATCGAGTAAAGACTGTAGTAACGCAAGTCCTCTTTCCGGAGATGTTCCAAAAATATTTAAATGTTTCAATTGATTATTTGTAGTGAAGCGGATAATCTGTATTTTTAGGTCGCCAAGTTCGTTCATCGAAATGGACTGAAAACCTGAAGTTTCAAGCTTCAGTTTTTCCTTAGTTATCGAAATAAATCGATTTTTGAAATAAATTTTAATCATATCATGGAAAATACTGCAAAACAAATTGCAAATTATTTAATGCAAATTAACGCAATTAAACTTGAGCCGCAAAACCATTTTACATGGGCATCAGGTTGGTACAGCCCAATTTATTGCGACAACCGTAAAACGCTGTCATATCCGACAATTCGTACATTTATCAGAGATGCTTTTGTTGAAAATGCAAATGCAAATTTTGAAGATTTCGATGTCGTTGTCGGTGTTGCAACAGGTGGAATTGCGCATGGGGCATTGGTTGCCGATGTCATGAATAAACCATTTGCCTATGTGCGTTCATCCTCAAAAGGACACGGACTCGGAAATCAAATTGAAGGAGTGGTGTCAGCCGGACAAAAAATTTTAGTGATTGAAGATTTGATTTCAACCGGAGGAAGTAGCTTAAAAGCCGTTGATGCATTGCGAGAAGCAGGTTGCAAAGTAGTTGGTATGATTGCAATTTTCACTTATGAATTTCAGGTGGCAGCATCAAATTTCGAAGCGAAAAAAGTAAAATGCACAACCCTGAGCAGTTACAATGCATTAATTGATGCCGCAACAGAGGCGGGCTACATCCAGGATTCAGATGTGGAAACCCTGAAGGCATGGCGACAAGATCCCGGAAACTGGAAAAAATAATATGACATGGGTAGCTTGAAAGTTGTCAGCAAAATTGGTAAAATTCAAAATGCCGATGAACGGATTTTTCAATTTTTATCTGACTTTCGGAATTTCGATAGATTAATTCCTCCCGATGTAGAAGGCTGGGAATCAGATGCGAATAGTTGTCATTTTCGGTTAAAAGGACAAGCAATTGAATTACACATTGTGGAAAGAATTCCTTTTAAAACCATAAAAATACAATCCGATGATGGGTCTGCATTTCCATTTACATTTTGGATTCAACTTATTTCAGCATCAGCATATGATACTCGAGTGCGACTAACGATTCATGCCGATGTAAATATGATGATGAGGGTTGTGATGAAAAAACAATTGAAAAAAGGACTAGATCAATTGGTTAATCAATTAGCGATTATTCCGTATCCATAAAAAAAACCGACTCTGCAAAAAATTACAGAGCCGGTCGGACTGAGAATTAACTTATTTTAAAATTAACTGATATAGTCTAAATATCGTTTTTCAATCACATCCCAATCAAGGACATTCCAAAATGCGGAAATGTAATCGGGGCGTTTGTTTTGATATTTAAGATAATAGGCGTGCTCCCAAACATCCAATCCGAGAAGTGGCATTCCATTTTCGTCGGCAACATCCATTAAGGGGTTGTCCTGATTTGGTGTGTCGGTTACTGCCAGACTTTTATCATCTTTCACAATTAACCACGCCCAACCTGAACCAAAACGAGTTGCAGCCGCACTATTAAACTTTTCTTTAAATGCATCAAAGCTTCCGAATTTGTTTTCAATCGCTTCTAATAATTTTCCTTTCGGTTTTCCGCCACCATTGGCACTCATGCTTTTCCAAAACATTGCATGGTTAACATGACCGCCACCATTATTTCTTACGGCAACCGAATACTTGCTGATATTCTTCAGCACTTCAAGAAAGGTTTTTTCTTCTAAATCGGTGCCTTTCACTGCGTTTTGCAACTTTGTAAAATACCCATTGTGATGCTTGGTATAGTGAAGCTCCATTGTTTGAGCATCAATATAGGGTTCCAAAGCACTATAATCATATCCCAATGCGGGAAATTGACAATCTTTCATTTTATCAGTAATCATACTATTTCTATTTTTTTAGGTTAAACAATTTTTTTACGGATTATATACATAACCATCCAAAGCCATTTCGTAACGTTCGCTTACAGCACTCCAGTCAACAATTTTCCAGAAATTATCAACATATTCAGCACGACGATTTTCATATTGTAAATAATAAGCATGCTCCCATACATCAATTGTGAGAATCGGGATTCCTTGCTCCGGCACAACATTCATCAACGGATTGTCCTGATTTGGAGTACTTACAACCGCCAAATGATTTCCTGGAAGCACAATTAACCATGCCCATCCGCTACCAAAATGTGATTTTGCTGCAGTGCTGAATGATTGTTTGAAATTATCAACACTACCAAAATCTTCAAGAAGGGCAGCCTTAAGTTTGTCAGTCATTTCTGTGGATTCAGGAGTTAAGTTTGTCCAAAACATCCAATGATTGTAATAACCACCGGCATTATTTCGTGTTGCCGCTGAATAATTACTGACATTGGCGAAAATCTGCTCAGGAGATAAGCCATTTGCTGAAGTTCCGTCAATTGCAGCGAGGAACTTTTTATAATATCCTTTATGGTGCTTATCATAATGCAATTGCATGATTTTAGCATCAATAAAAGGCTCTAATGCATCCGCTTTATACGGCAAATCATTAAATGCATACATGGCTTCATCGAGATCGTTTGCGGTTAAATTCATATCCTGAGATTCAGAAACCTCCTGATTTGAAATATCAGCATTTTTCTTCTCATTCGCCGGTTGACAAGCCAGTAATACAGCAATTAAGATTGGTACTATTAAAATTAATTTTTTCATAAAACAAAGCTTATTTAGAATTATTCTATTTTAGTAACATATGAAACGGTTCCATTGTTCATTTTTATTTACTATTTCTGGCACTGATTTTGTTTTAAAGGGGGAAAAAAGTACTTTTAAACAAAAAAGATCAGATTATGAAACGATTACTACTAGTTTGTTTTGCACTTAGCACCTTTGGATTCGGACTGTCTGCACAAGAAGACGTTGAAGATAAATTTAAAACAATGGAAGATAAATTTGACGATGCCTTTGAAGAGGAAGAGGGCGATCAAATGACATTACGTTTTTTCAATGCAGAAGATGGGGAGCCGGTTTCCGGTGCACAGGTAATAATTGATGGGATAGAATACGAAACCGATTACGACGGCAAAGTTCGCTTTCCTAAAATTGAAAAGGACGGAAATTTCCCGGCTGAATTTTCTTGTGAAGGATATATTTCGGCAGTTTATGAGTTTGAAGTGCGCGCCCTAACTATTTTCCGAAATCGTTTTTCTGTTTCCCCTATTTTAGAGATTGGCAGCATGCGAATCGTACTTGATTGGTCAAGACGACCACGAGATTTAGATGCCCATTTAATGAACAAAGGGAAATACCATATATCTTATCGAAATGATCGTATTTCTGCCGACGGAACCGCTCGTTTAGACAAGGATGACCGGAATGGTTTTGGGCCCGAAACTATTACAGTTAACGACATAAATGAAGATGACTATTATTCTTATCTGGTTTTTGATTACAGCAATCGTGGACAAACAAATTCACGCTCACTTTCAAAATCAGAAGCCGTCGTTCGGGTATATATTGAAGACAGACTGGCAAAAACAATTAATATTAGAGAAGGAGATCGTGGTTCGATTTGGAAAGTATTTACATTTAGAGATAATAAATTTATAGTTTTCAATGAAATTGTGAATTAATAATAAAGTTTAGAAAAAATAATGAAAAACAGTGGGGTGGGGATGTGATTAATAACCTCCCCACCCCACTGTTTTTTCTGCCAAATTGACATAGATTGTTTTGCTACAAACCAAAACATCCCTTTCAGAATGTAATTTTGTCCGAAATTATTGTATTTCTTTGCTTGGCATAAAATTCGTAAGACAGCAGACAGATTTTTGAAATAAATAATAACAGATTAATTTAAATATTTGAATTATGGCAAAAGAAATGAAGTATGACATTGACGCCAGAGATCAACTCAAAAAAGGAGTTGATGCACTTGCTGATGCAGTAAAAGTAACTTTAGGTCCAAAAGGACGTAATGTTGTAATAGACAAGAAATTCGGTGCTCCCCAAATCACAAAAGATGGTGTAACCGTTGCGAAAGAAATTGAATTGGAAGATAACTTTCAAAACATGGGTGCACAGATGGTTAAAGAAGTTGCATCAAAAACAAATGACGATGCAGGTGACGGAACTACCACTGCAACCGTTTTGGCACAATCCATTATTCAAGTTGGACTAAAAAACGTAACAGCCGGAGCCAATCCTATGGATTTAAAACGAGGAATTGATGCCGCTGTTAAAGCCGTAATAAAACACATTAAAGGCATGTCAAAAGAAGTTGGAGACAACAACGAAAAAATTGAACAAGTTGCTACGATTTCTGCAAATAACGACAAAACCATTGGAAAACTCATTGCAGAGGCAATGGATAAAGTAAAAAAAGAAGGTGTAATTACTGTTGAAGAAGCCAAAGGCACAGAGACACATGTTGAAGTGGTTGAAGGAATGCAATTTGACAGAGGATTTATTTCCCCTTATTTTATTACTGACAGCGAAAAAATGGAAGCTGTGCTGGAAAGTCCATACATTCTTTTAACTGACAAAAAAATATCTTCAATGAAAGATTTGATGTCAGTATTAGAACCCGTTGCTCAGGAAGGCAAACCATTAATGATTATTGCTGAAGATGTGGAAGGTGAAGCACTTGCAACACTTGTTGTCAACCGATTAAGAGGAACTGTAAAAGTAGCTGCAGTTAAAGCTCCGGGGTTTGGCGATCGTCGCAAAGAAATGCTTGAAGACATTGCTGTATTAACCGGTGGCACCGTTATTTCCGAAGAAAAAGGAATGAAACTGGAAGCTGCAAACATTGAGATGCTGGGTCGTTGTGAAAAAATCACAATTGACAAAGAAAACACAACTGTTGTAAACGGTAGTGGTGATAAAGAAGCAATCAAGTCTCGTGTTTCTCAAATCCGCAAACAAATTGAAAGCACAACATCTGATTATGATAAAGAAAAACTTCAGGAACGTCTTGCAAAACTAGCAGGCGGAGTTGCCGTCCTATACGTAGGTGCTGCATCAGAAGTTGAAATGAAGGAGAAAAAAGACCGCATGGAAGATGGATTAAGTGCAACTCGTGCAGCAGTTGAGGAAGGCATTATCCCCGGTGGTGGCGTTGCTTATATTCGTGCCATTGAAGCACTCAAAGACATGAAACTTGACAATCAGGATCAAAACACCGGGCTTGCAATTATTCGTCGAGCGCTTGAAGAGCCAATGCGAATTATTGCAGAAAATGCAGGCGTTGAAGGTTCTGTTGTTATCCAGAAAGTGAAAGAAGGAAAAGGAGACTTTGGATACAATGCCCGTACTGAAGAATATGTTAACATGTTTGAAGCGGGTATTATTGATCCAACCAAAGTTGCCCGCATAGCAATTGAAAACGCAGCTTCTATCGCCGCAATGTTACTGACAACTGAATGTGTCATTGCTGATATCGAAGAAGAAAATGACGCCCCAATGGGTGGTGGAGCACCTGGAATGGGTGGTATGCCAGGAATGATGTAAGCATTGATTACCATAAACAAAAAAAGCAGACCACGTGGTCTGCTTTTTTTTATGATTAGATTAAATAATTATTTAATAATTGTCATTTCATCAATTAGGTTTGATGCGCCGGCAAATTTATCAATAATCCACAATGTATAACGTACGTCAAGGTTAATACAGCGTTGTAAATTATCTTCAAATTCAATATCTCCACTCATTGCTTCACCGTTTCCATCAAAAGCAGTACCAATTAAATGGCCTTCGCCATTAATAACAGGAGAGCCTGAGTTCCCACCGGTAATGTCATTATCCGTAATGAAACATACAGGTAATTGACCGTTTTCATCTGCATATTGTCCGTAATCTTTTGCTTCAGCAAGGGTTTTAAGACGTTTGGGAATGTCAAATTCATAGCTGTCCGGATCTGCTTTTTCCAAAATGCCTTCCATGCTTGTTAAATATTCATAATAGACAGCATCGCGAGGGACATATCCATCAACTTTTCCGTAAGTTAAGCGAATGGTTGAATTTGCATCGGGATACCAGTTTTGTTCGCTACGGATATTCATTAACCCCTCAACAAACAAACGGCGAGCACGTTCAAGCCCCTCAGATTTTGCATTCATTTCACCTGCAACTTCACGGTATTTTCCCAAAACAGACATTGCCATTTCATACATTGCGTCTTTTTCTAATTTTTTCGCTTTGGGGTTTTCAAGAAAATCCATCATGCTTTCTTCCGTTGCGAAGATGGTCTTCTCTTTTTCTATCATTTTTTCAGCCCATTCGTTAAAATCACCTTTGTATTTTTTGTGTGCTTCTGCATAGGCTTCAGGATAATATTTCTGATCAATATTTTCTCCAAAATATGTAAAGAGTGCTGCGAGCATTTTTTGTTCTGTTCCAGCATTGTAATCTTTATAAAACTCCTTTGCAGATGTTTTCATGCTTTCAACAGCAGCTTGTTTTTGTTCTTCAGTATTGTCTTCATTTTGAAGTTGTCTAAGAAAACTTGTTGCCTGAAATGCAAAAATTGTTAAATCCGGGCCGGTAAGCAGAGCTTCCAATAAAAACTGACGTGCATAAGCTTCTTCTTTACGAGATTCATACGCATTTTCAATGGTTGAAAGTACATCTCGATATTTATCCGTACGGATATTATCTGCCCAAGCTTGATATTTTTTTTCGAGTTTTTGTTTCTGTGCCATGGTGTTTAATTTGCGCAATGCAATATTCTGCTCATGGGAATATTTCCAATAATTTGCACTGCGTGCATATTTTGAAGCATATTGCAATTTAATTTTAGGATCAGCATTCATGTCTTCACGCATGGCATTCAATTTTACATCACGAATTTCATATCTCCAATTATTTGTGATATCCATTGTTTCTTTCAATCCGTAAGAAGTCATGTAACGGTCAGTTCCGCCCGGAAATCCGAGGATCATTGCAAAATCATCTTTTTCAATCCCTTTAAGTGAAACGGGAAGATGATGTTTTGGTTTAAGCGGAATATTATCTTCACTGTAAGTAGCCGGTTTTCCATCAGGACCAGTATAAACACGGAACATAGAAAAATCTGCAGTATGTCTTGGCCAGCTCCAGTTGTCAGTATCACCACCAAATTTACCCATGTCTTCTGGGGGTGCTCCTACTAAACGAACATCTTTGTAAATCGTGTAAACAAAGAGAAAAAATTGGTTATTATCAAACATGGTAGCTACCTGGGCAGAATAGTCAGTCCCTTTTTCGGCAGCTTCGGTAATTTTCGATGATAATTCTCTGATTTTGGCATTTCTTTCTGCCTCAGTCATTGTATCATTTAATGCTTTTGTAATTTGCTCAGTAACATCTTCCATACGAACGAGAATCGAAGCGGTAATGCCTTCATTTGTCAACTCTTCATCCAAAGATTTTGCCCAAAATCCATCTTTCAGATAGTCGTTTTCAACTGAGGAGTGTTGCTGAATCATTCCGTAACCACAGTGGTGGTTTGTCAACATTAATCCTTTATCAGAAATTAGTTCTCCGGTACAAAAATGGCGAAATGGAGCACCTTCATTCCCTAAACCGACAATGGCATCTTTTAAAGAAGCTTGATTGATAGAGTAAATGTCTTCAGGACTTAGCTTTAAGCCCATTTCTTTCATTTCCTCATAATTTTTCCCAATCATTGACAGCAACCACATGCCCTCATCAGCAACAGCGCGGAAACCGGAAACTGTTAAACTGATAATCAATAACACACTTAATAATCGTTTCATAATATCTTTTTTAATTAATAGATTACAAATAAGCGTCAAATTTAATGATTATCCATTAATTTTGCACATCTTAACACTTAAACTCTTGTTAATGATGAAAAATGACATAAGAAACATATCCTCTGATGCGCTAAAATCATGGCTGATTTCTCACGGAGAAAAGCCTTTCCGTGCAAAACAAATTATGCATTGGCTTTGGAAACAGCCGGTGCAGGATTTTGATGAGATGACAAATCTATCAAAACCATTAAGACATGCATTGAAATCAGATTTTGTTTTGTCACAACTTCATTTAGTTACAACACAAAACAGCAGCGATGGCACAGTGAAAACCGGATTCCGATTGTCCGACAACGAATTTATTGAAGGTGTATTGATTCCGTCAAAGGAGCGAGTTACTGCATGCATATCCACGCAAGTAGGCTGTCGAATGGGATGTAAGTTTTGTGCAACTGCCGGCTTGGGTTTTCACAGGAATCTCAGCGCAGGAGAAATTTACTTGCAGGTTTGGCACTTAAATCAAATTGCAGAAGAACATTACAAAACAGGCTTAAGTAATATTGTTATTATGGGTATGGGCGAGCCGCTCGATAATTATTCTGCAGTAACAACCGCAGTGCAATTCTTAACCGGTGATGAAGGATTGGGAATGAGTCATCGACGCATCACTTTAAGTACGGCAGGTGTGGCTGACAAAATTAAACAAATGGCTGATGACGGAATAAAAATCAAACTTTCATTATCTCTGCATGCTGTTAATGACAAGTTACGAAGCCAAATTATGCCAATTAACAACAAACATACAATTCAGGTTTTGGCAGAGTCTTTGCAATATTACCACGGCAAAACAAATCATCGAATTAGTTATGAATATGTATTACTCAAAAATATTAACGATCAGGAAATTCATGCAAGGGAGCTTGCAGAGTTTACGAAAATTACTCCCTGCAAAATTAATTTGATTGAATACAATCCGGTTTCGGGCCTTGGATTTGAGAAAAGCACAGAAGAATCGACACAAAGATTTATGAAATTTCTTGAAGGCAGAAATCTGATTGTAAAACTTAGAAGAAGCCGGGGAGCTGATGTTGACGCTGCTTGCGGACAATTAGCAAATAAATTTCGCAATAAATAAGTAATGTAATTCCTCTGTCTGTTCAAAATGTGAAAAATTATTAATATTTTAGCAAATTAACTGGAAAATAAACCTTTGAAATTATGAAACATATAGTAACTTTATTATTTGGACTTCTAGTCCTGACAGCGGTAAGCACTGCACAGTCTGTAAAATCAGATTTTGGTGTCGATCAAAAGGTCAAACTTGAAAAAGGAGAGACTTATCAAAAAATGGTTGGCGCTGACGATACCGGGTTTTATGTTTTGAAAACTGATTATGAAAATAATATTTGGTTGGAATTCTGGAATGCCGACAATTTGGTAAAAGAAAGTTATAATCGTTTGATCCTCCCATCTGTCGGAGGCGTTCAAGCTGAGTTTCTTGAAATGTTTTACATTGATGGAAAGCTTATTATGTTTTCTACTGTGACAAATGAGTCTATCAAACAGAAAACCCTTTATGCTCAGTATGTGAATAAAGCAGGGAAAATTGTTGGAGAAAGCAAGCCGATTGGGCGATTAACAAATCAAAACATTGTTGTTGATTTCGAAGTGGATTTAACTGCCAACGGAAAACTAATATTTGTTCATTATTATCGTCCGTTCCAAAAATACAATGAAGAGCCTTTTTTCTTCAAAATGTATGATGCGGAATTAGATGAAGTTTTGAACAAAACCATTAAACTTCCTCTGGTTGACCGTGAATTTGAAATCATTCAATACATTGTCATGGAAAATCAGGATATTCTGATGCTTTCAAAAATGAACCCTGAAGAGGAGAGACGTAGCAGACGCAGAGGTCCGGAAGTATTTGAATACAGTGTGTTAATTTACGATGTTGAATTGAGTCTTGTAAAAGATTATCCAATTAGTGTCGAGAAATTTATTCCTCAAAATGCAATGATTGGGGTGAATGAAACCGACAAGTTCGTTGACGTTATGGGTTTCATGGCAAAAAAGAACAAAACAGAATATTCCGGCGTTTTTCATGAAAGATTGGATCTGAAAACAAAAGAGTGGGCTCCTATTGATCGTAAAACAACGTATTATAATATAGAGAGAAATGAAGAACGGGATTTCCGTGCCATGCACCTTATGGAGGATCGTGATAATTTGTATAATTATCAGCTTCGGGACATGGTTTATTTAAGTACTGGTGAACCTGTTTTACTTGCTGAGCACTACAATGAATGGATTGATAGTATTGTTGATCCGAGAACAAAAGAGGTCACCTATAACAGTTATTACAAATACAATGACATTCTGGTCGCGAAAGTTGACAGAAATAATAATTTTGAATGGATAACACGAATTCCAAAATCACAATCATCCTATAATGATTTTGGAGATTATTCCTCTTTTGGAATGACCGTTTTGGGTGAAAAAATTAAACTGTATTACAACGGAAATCATAAAAACCTGAAAATGCTGGCTAATGACATGTACAATAGTCAGGATTTGAAAGAGGCAAAAAGCCCTGATAGAAGAGGACGTGCGCTGGCGGTTACAGTGTTCTCAGATGGCAAAGTGTTTGGTTCATATATGTTTGAAGGAAAGCACAAAAAACAGGTCATTAAACCTGAGCTTATGGCTGTGCATAAAGGCAAACACTTTATTTACACAAAAAGAGGTTCAAATTTAAAATTCGCAAGATTCTTTGTTGAATAAATAAAACAATATATTGAAAACGTCCTTAAGCATTGGTTTAGGGACGTTTTTTTATGATTTTATTAGCCATTTGGGTTATACCAATTGTGTTTCAAAATGATTGATAAAGAAATTTTGAAACTACAATGGTTAATGCCGATATTACAGCAAAACAAGCCTGTCTGCCACAGGCAGGCATACAGAACGAAGTGAAAGTATGCGCCATTTTGATGTTTAATCGGTATTAGTGCAAGCAATAAAAATTATTCTTTTATCAGTACTTGAACTGCTCGACAAACATATAAGAACACATCAAAACAAGCTGATAAAATGAGATGTGAAGGTACAAGCAAAACAAGTATGCCGAAAAACCCGGTTTAGTTTATCAGAATGAGTAAAGTCACAACGGAAATGCTAAACTCCTGAAATTACCGTCGCGTTTTAATCATTGCAAATTTCCGTTTTAGCTTGAGAATAGGTCGTTCAATCAGTTCATAACTAATTGCCGGAATAATGAGTGTTAATCCGGTGAGCAAAAGCATGTAAATATACAGATTGTCAATTTCCCATTTCATCATGATTTTTTTCATGATAATGAGTAATAAGATATTTCCATACATATAAATTCCATATGAAATTTTCCCAAAATAATGGAAAATACTATTTGGTTTTAGTACATGTCTAAATTTTGCATTAAAATTATAATCCAGTAATAACATGCCAATCACTCCAATGTAGAAGAATTTTTTAAATCCGGCAAGAAATACTGAACCCCAATTTACAACAGGTTCAAGACAAAATACTCCGATAAGCACAACCCATAGCAAAATTCTGAAATATCGACTTAATTTAATTTCAAATGGCTTTTTGGCATAATAATAAGCCCCAATTGCCCCTATAATTAACACATCCATCCTTGATATGGTATGCAAGTACAGTGTAAACCAGGGTTTATCCATTGTCATGACTGTGTACATTCTGAAAGCAATGCTAATCATGATTAAACTGATAAATACTTTCATGAGATGTTTGGTCGGTATAAATGCAATAATAAAAGGCCACACAAGATAAAAATGCTCCTCAATGCAAATTGACCAAAAGTGTGCAAAAGGATAGGCCCATTTAGTCGTGTTAATTGCATGAAAGTTATTTACAAAGAGAATGTTTGCCAGATAGTTCGGACTGTCTGCATTTACCCATGAAACAATGAAAGGAGCTATCGCAATGAGTAAAAAATACAAAGGCCAGATTCGTAGTGTTCGGCGAACGATAAAATTAAAAATATTGATTTTCCCAAAACGTTCTTTTTCTTTTATCAGGATATAGGTAATTAAAAATCCACTTAGTAGAAAAAATATATCTACACCGATTTCAAAGTTTTTTAGCATTTGATGAACTAGCTTACCTCCGGGAGAGAGTGTCGTATAAGTACCTCCAGACAATATCCCAATTTCGCCAAACCAGCCTCTCCAGGCTTCGTAACCATGATAGATGATAATCATAAATGCCGCAATAAACCGAACGACATCCAAATATGGAAAGTAAACCCGCTTTGAGGTGTTTTGTGGAGTAGCCATAATTTCTATACGCTGCAATTATCCATACAAAGATAGAGAAATAAATAGCTCCGGGAAATTTTGGATGCATTACACCTGTTTTTTCATGGATTTTATATCTTTAGCTTTCAAATAATCAAGCCGTATTACTTATGAAGTTGAAAATTATTCTTTTGGGCTGCTTTTTTATGATTGCATTTTCATTATTTGCAGCGTAATGGACAAAATGGGTGGTGTTTTTTTAAACAACATTTTGGTATTAAATTTCTTTTTTCTCTCTATGGACAGACCGTTATGATTCCTAAGTTTGTTTTCCAGTTGTGTCTTCAGCCCAAATTTGGGCTGAAGATATATTAGAACCTCCTGTAAAACATTGTCCACATGCTACACATTTATATCGTTGTTTGCCGTTTCGAACTCCATGTTATTGCAAAATTGTACTCACACAGTTTAAACGCTTTTTTAATTCATAAGCTTTCATTTAATGCAAACCTAATAAATTACAGCCGTGTAGAACTTTTTACCAACCATTTTGTCTATTAACCCAAATTCAAACACATACTTTGTTTGGTTTGATAATATTTCAGTAACAACAACAGGTAGCAGTTCATACGATTATTCGGTAACGGATGAGGGACATACATATACTTGGCAAGTCCCTGCAGACTGGACAATTGACTCAGGTCAAGGGAGCAATAGCATTACGGTTACCCCAGGAAGCATGGATGGCGATGTAATTGTCACGCCATCAAATGCCTGTGGAAATGGACCATCACAATCACTTAGTGTGAATATTTGTCCTTAATTTTTCCGAATTAGCATATAGTTTTGATTATTTGTGTACCAATGATATCCTAATGAAAAAGGCAAATCCTCATGGTCGTAATCTTCACTACTGTAAGCTTGTTTCAAATCTGTTTGAGTCAAGTTTGCGCTAAAATCGGAGATTGGTTTTTCATATTTTCCAAATAAGACAAACTCATGTGCGTCTTTATCAAAATATTTAAATGGAATCCCGGTATCATCTTGAAATAGTGATTGTGTTTTATCCATCAGGATTTCACGAATCGAGCTAAATGTATTGTAATGCATGAGATAAGATGCGGATTTTACAAAACCATTAGATTGTCTCAATCCTTTTAAATAAAGCTCAAGTTCAGGGTGTTTTACAAATCCATTATTGGAGATATCGCAATAAAAATAAGTCAATGTTTTAACCCGATTTTCACCATTTTCTCTAAAGAAAAATCGCACTCCACGATACTCATCATTTGGGATAATCACGGAGTCAGAATATACACTAAGAATTCCATCATCTTCCACTTTTACTGCTTCAACATCTAAAATTTCATGTCCCGTTCTGGAAAGAAATACATAAAAGATTGGCAATACACCTTCAACCTTTTCACTACCAATGTCTTTAATCATGTTTCCAGTGATGAAATATGAGCGTTTATAAATATCACGAAGGAAAAAATCAATATTGTGCAAATAGTTTTTATGTTGCTGACTTGTCATTGTTTTAAAATCAGGCATTAATCCAATTTTCTCATTGGCAAGAAATACATAGTCGTTTGCATTTGGGAAAAGTGTATAGGCATGTAAAAAATCAGGGCCTGAAAATGGATAAAACAATTGCATTGTATCATTAATTTGCTCACTGAAATAATCAGAGACCCATTGTCTCATTGTTGAAAGACGCTTTTCTTCAATCATACTCCAGTTCTTACTAATTGTCGTTGAATATTCGTTCCATTCCTCATCGGATAGTTTCCCTTTTGCTTCTGTCAAATCCATTTGACTACCACTCAAATAGTGTGCAATCTGATCATGAATACTATCTTTCGTGAAAGACATCTCAGGCTGAAGGCTGTCAATGGTTTCCTGCACTGTATCTTCTTTCGTGTTTTCATTTGTTTGTGCCGGTTTATTACATGCTATAAAAAGAATAGTGGGGGCAATTAATAATAAAAAGTTTTTCATTGTTTTATTCATTTAGATTTTCGTTTATCAAAGTATTTACTTAAAAAATACATGCCACTTCCAAGTATTAGGGTTAGTAGGATGGCAAGTAAAATGCCCGGTTTCATTTTTAGGAAAAAGACAATCATCCAACCGGTGAGGATTAAATATATTGCTGGTGTTACTGGATATCCCCAGGCTTTATACGGACGCTCTAGTTTTGGTTCTCGAATGCGCAGTACAAAAACACCAAGCACTGCCAGAAATGAGAAAATACTTAATAATACGGAAGTAAACTCAATTAAATCGCCGAACGAAACAAAAAGTATCATTGGAATGATAAGTCCAAGTTGAAATAAAATTGCAATGTAAGGCACTTTATTTCTATTTCTTGTGTTGAGAAATTTAAAGAGGCGCATGTCTTCACCAATTGCAGCGCTTACGCGCGGACCTGCCCAAATCATTGAACTAATTGCCGAAATCAGGGCAAAGGCAATTAATCCGGAAACGATGGCTGCCCCTGTATGTCCGAACACATTTTGTGCTGCGACATTTCCCACGTCTTTTTGCAAAGCTAAATCGCTAATTGGCGCAACATACAAAAACATCATATTCAGTAAAACATAAAGCACTGCGACTAGTGCTGTTCCAATGAATAAGGATTTTGGCAAGTTTTTCCCCGGATTTTCCATGTCGTCAACAATGTAAGCTGCGGCATTCCATCCGGAATATGCTAACATTACCCAAACGAGACTCCCTGCAAATGCCATGGTAAACATGTCATTAATGCTTTGTTTTGTCGGCGCAAAGCTGATTTGTGAGCCATCTGTTAAGGTAAAACCCAATATAATCAATACAATGATTAAGATAATTTTGAAAATGGTAAAAAACTTCTGAAAACGCGAGATTGCTCTTAAATTTTGAAGATGAATGGCAGATATAATAATGGAGATGCCGACTGCGATCACTTTTTCTTTGATTTGATTTGGGTCTTCACCGCCTAGCATACCAATTGAGTAATCGCCCATGGCTAATGCTGCAGCAGCAATAGGGGCTGCAAATCCTATCATAATTGACACCCAACCGGCAAGAAATCCCAATAATGGGTGATATATCCGGGAAAGGAAATTATATTCGCCACCATTACGGGGCAAACTTGCGCCTAACTCGCCGTATGCAAAGCTGCCGAAAAGGGCAAGCATTCCGCCAACTGCCCAAAGCATAACAATTGTAAAACCGTACTTAAGGTCGATGACCTGATACCCGAGACTTGTAAAAACTCCGGTTCCTACCATATTTGCAACAACGACAGCAATTGCAGTTGACAGGCCGATTTTATATAAGTTTTGTTTATTCATTCCACACAAATTAAACTACCCACATAGCGCTAAAAACGAAATCCAAAGATACAATTTGGAAGGATTTCTGCAAGTGCTTAAAATGTGTTTCTTGCGATGATTGACAATTTAGATGTTGTATAAATTAATCTGATAGAATTTTAGTGATTTCCTCCGATTCAAATCCTCGTTGTAGCAGAAAGGCATAAAGCTTTTGTTTTGATTTCCAAGGGTCAGATTCTTTTTTTACAATTTGTTCTCGTTTGTTTTCGGCAAGTTCCCGTAGGATATTTCGGTACTTTTCCATGTCAATTGCATCAATGAATTTACTAATAATTGGTTCGGGGATGTGTTTCCCGGATAAGGCATAGCGGATTTTTATTTTTCCCCATTTTAGCAAGTAGCATTTATCATTGATAAAACTTCTTGCAAACCTTGATTCATCAATAAAACGCTCTTCAATCATAGTATTAATTATGATTTCATGCAAGTGAGAGGGGATTTGCCATTGAAACAGTTTTTTTTGTAAATCATTCCGGCATTTTTCCCCACGCAGGCAGTAGCGTCTAGCTTTTTCCAGCATTATGTCGAGTTGTGATGCTTCCACAGCTAGCTGATATTCATTTCAATTTTGTACCCATTGTGGCGACGAATATTGGTTGCAAATCCTTGTCTGAAAATTAGATATTGCCCGCGAATTGCAATTAAGTCTCCGGAAATCTCCTCAGAATCGTCAAAATGTTGCTGATAGATTTTCGAAAAATCATAAGTCCCCGGATACATGATTTCGGTAATGCGGTTATCTATGCTGAGATATTGAGATAATTCCTCGGGAAGCAGTGCTGCGAGTCGTTTCTTTTCGGATTTTAAATTAATATCTGAAGGTCCCGATAAAAGCATTTGTTTCCATTGGGTTTTATCCGAAACGTGATCTTTCAATAAAACTTCTATATCCCCGGCAAGTTTGCGGTATGGTGTTTTCGCAAAGCGGATGGCTTTGGATGCACCTTGGTCAATCCATCGTGTGGGAACTTGTCTAGCTTTGGTAACCCCAACTTTAAGGTTGCTGGTAATTGCCAGATAGACATAATGATCAACCAAGCTATTTTGTTTTGCCCACTCCATATCGCGGGAAATCCCTTCGTGTGAGCGGTCTTTTTCAGGATGTAAAACCCCGACATCCGTTTGCGGCAGACTTGTAAAACAAGTGTAACAATATCCCTGATGGAAAGATTTATTTGTTTTTGCACCGCAAGCAATGCAATTGATTTCATTAAGAAATTTAAAATGGATTTTTCTGCCGATCAGTTCGTTCATATGGATTTTCTCTTGCCCAATATGCAAATAGTATTGCACTGGTTTGGCAAAATCTGTGTCCATTTTTAGAATATTTCCGGTGTATTGCATAGTCTTTAGTTTAAATCCTCTGCAATCTAATCAAAATGTTTTAAATGATCCTACCTCTTTTGAGTATTGTTATAAGTTAAGATATGACCTTGCTTAACTTGCTCGATTTCTTTGCAAAATTCATCAACAAGACAAAATTTTTCAGTAATTATATCATCTTAAATGCAATATTGGTAATGATATGAATGCGTTAATAGCTCTGCATACAATTAGCGAGGATTATTGAGGAAAATCAAAGAAGCTATTAT
>JAQIBY010000029.1 GCA_027858835.1 Bacteroidales bacterium
ATTTTTGCACATCAAAAAAGTCGGCCCCCTCGCCAATCTCTTCGTCGGGCGTAAAGCCAACCTTAATTTCACCATGCTTAATTTCGGGGTGTTGCACCAGGTACTCCATGGCCGTAACAATTTCGGCCAGTCCTGCTTTATCGTCGGCACCCAGCAAAGTATTCCCGTCGGTTGTAATTAGTGTTTGTCCCTCGTATTTCAGTAATTCAGGAAACACTTCAGGGTCTAGCTCAATGCCTTTTTCGGCATTCAATACAATTTTCCCACCGTCGTAATTCTCAACAAATTGCGGGTCAACACCCTTTCCCGAAAAATCAGAGCTCGTGTCAACATGAGCCACAAAGCCTACCACCGGCACTTTCGCATCAATATTCGATGGCAAAGTAGCCATAATGTACGCTTTATTATCCACTGAAACATCCGATAAACCAATTGCCTTTAGCTCTTCAGCTAATTTTTTGGCAAAATCAAGCTGGGTTGGTGTACTGGGGTGCAAACCACTCTTCGGATCCGAGGTGGTTTCAACTTTAATATATTCAAGAAAACGATTAACAACTTTTGACATGTCGTGTTTAAATTGGTTCAACTTACAAAATAAGCTAAACAATGAAAATAGGCAAACAACATCGATAAAAATAATTTGGCGGCCTTATCGGTCTACAGCTTCAAGCTGGCTTGTGCGTGCATGGTTTCACGAGGCTTCAAAGTAGCTCCCCCCGGTCGCTCTTTCAAGCCAGTTCAACCAATGCACCCCCTTCGCAAGGCTTTCCGCTTCCGCCCGGGCCGTGGGCAGGCTGCAACAATCAACAACAAGCAATATTTACAAAATTGGCACTACTGCACTTTTAGTGGGAAAGAAAAGATATAAAGGGTTGTTAATTTAACTAGATTGATGGAGATTGAAAAAGATTGAATGGATTGATGGAGATTGAATGGATTCTAAGAGTACAAAAGTCAATCTTTTTCAATCTGTCGAGGGCATTATCGCGAATGATATTACATGAAAATTTCCTATATTTGCAGTAATCTACGGCAATTGATATTAAGTACCGTATTTTTGTGCAAAAATGATTTATAATGGATCCTACACTGAAAGAGATTTTTGAAGCCAATAACGGATATCTTGAAACAAGGATACTGAAAAAACGTTCAGCATTTTATCAACTAAAGAAGTTGATAGAAAGTGGTGAAGTTATTGCAATAAAACGAGGTTTGTACAGACTATCATCATTGGATGAAAACAATGAACTTGCGGAAGTTTGCCGTATTGTTTCATCAGGGGTGATTTGTTTGTTTTCTGCATGGCATTATTATGAGCTGGCTACCTTTGTCCCTTCTATGCACTACGTTGCAATCCCTTCAAAAATGAAACGAACATTGCCAACCTATCCACCCATTCAGCTAAATTACTGGAAGGAAAATCAATATCAGTTGGGACAAACTATAGTTGATCATTATAATGATACGATAAGAATCTATGATTTGGAAAAATCGGTTTGCGATGCGATAAAATTTCGGAATAAAGTTGGAGAAGAGCAAGCTATTGAGGTACTTAAAAATTATACAAAACGTACAGACCGCAACCTCGATAAGCTTTTGAAATATGCACATCAATTGAATGTAGAAAACATTCTTCAACAAAACCTTAAATTGCTGCTATGACCAATTCAACTGCATCTGTCAGGACAAGATTACAACACATGGCAAGAAAAGAAAATCTTTCTTTTCAGCTTGTTATCCTGCGCTATTTGCATGAGCGTTTTCTTTACCGGCTTTCGATATCAGAATATACCGAAAACTTTTTGCTTAAAGGAGGAGCATTGCTCTATGCACTGGAAGGATCCAAAACCCGTTCAACGAAGGACATTGATTTTCTTGGGGAAAACATTAGTAATAATTTCGAAACTATAACACGGGCATTTATTGAAGTGTGTTCAATCGAATATCCAGAAGACTTCGTATGGTTTGATGCTAATAGTGTTAGAAGCCAAACAATCGCTGATCAAGAGAAGTATCCTGGCATACGTATTTTTGTTAATTCCGGTTTTGATACCATTAATCAACGGTTACAAATTGATATCGGTTTTGGAGATGTGGTATCCCCTGCAGCTGTGATCATTGATTATCCATTGCTTCTTTCAGATTTGAAATCACCCAGATTAATGGTCTATTCGGTTGAAACCATCATCGCTGAAAAGTTTCAAGCGATGATTGAACTCTCGACAGCCAACAGTCGAATGAAAGATTTTTATGATGTATATAAGTTGATAGAATCAGGACGGTACAATAAAATAGGGCTTCAACTTGCCATAAAAGCTACATTTGCTAGGAGAAATACACCTTATCGTGATAGTCATGCGCTATTTGAAATTGACTTTGCCAACAATGCCAATAGAATTAAAATGTGGAAATCGTTTTTAAAGAAAACAGGGTTGAACGAAGAACTTGATTTTTCCGAGGTGATGCATACTATTACAATAGAATTAGCCCCCTATTGGGAATCATTGAAAGTAATTTAGTAAGCGTAGTTTATTGTCTTTTATCCTTTGAATCCTTATCAAAGCTCACCAAATTAAACATTTGTCGCATACGGGACGGATATCGAATTGATTACGAGTGAAATACTTATCATCAAAGTGAGTCATTTTGTTTCGGTAATACCTGCAGAATTCTATGTTCTCTGCAAAAAAGGATTGGAGCTTTTTCTGTTCCAAAATGGATCAACTCATAATTCCGGTGGGTTTTAATCTGACAGATTTTTAATTGTTTCATATTTTGCTTTGCCCGCTAAATACGCGTTTTTAATATCTATAAAAAAAGAGCCTCCAATGGAAGCTCTTTTTGCTTTTATTAATTTTAAAAATTGCGCTACAATTTTTAACTTTCAATAAGTTGTGGCATATAACATGCCAAAAGTCCGAGATATTCTTCTACCGTTTTGTTTTTGGT
>JAQIBY010000135.1 GCA_027858835.1 Bacteroidales bacterium
CTTTTAGAATCTTTTGCCAAGCGCAACGCATATGATTACGAATTGTATCAGCTCAAAGAAGAACTCCATTTAAAAGTGCCGGAAAATCGTTTACAGAAACATATAATCCAAAATAAGAAAGCGCAACTGCAGAATTATGAATCATCGAACAAAGCATTAAATCAAGAATCACTCTCATTGATTAATTTCATTGGTGACGTTGTTTTTAATCCTTCACATGATTCTGTGGGCGCTTCTTTAATTCGGGGTTTTATAAAAACCTCAAAAGACAATCGTATTTTCCATTATTCAAAGACAGCGATTGATAAACAATCATATCAATCAGCTAAGTCGGCATTTGATATGCGTTTTCAAAAATCAGAATTAAATTCAACGGGTTGTTTGGGAATTACCAACAAGGCGAATAATTTTATACATATTTAATGTACTCTTAGTAAATTGAAAATTTAACATCTTATTATAAACCTTAAAAATTATCTATTATGAAAAAAACAAAAATCTATTTTTTACTACTAATTACGTATCTGTTTACGGGTATAATTCAAGCCCAAACCAATCAAATGTCAGTCGTGATTAACCCATCTCCTAATCCAACTGTCATTGCACTTGAACCCAGCAACACTATAACAGTTCCATTAACCTATTACGCTGATCCATTTGCAAATTGTTTTGGAGTGATGGCTGCAGGAACTTCATTTAATATGACTGGGACATTAACAGATATTAACAACACAAGTAACACCTACACCTTCCAAATTAAACCAGATGATAATGTATCAAGTTATAATGAGTATGCATTCAACTATTTTTTTGGGTGTGATAATTATTACCCAGCACCTCCGAATGGGGTAACTTCATTTTCATTTTCAGCACCTGCAAATATACCATCTGGACAATATTTGTTGTCAGTTACAATCAGTGACATGAGTCCAACCATTCATGATGCGAGTTATACTTCAGTTTTTTCTGTTGGTGGAAAGGATATAACTACAAACATTTATAATGAATGTTTTTGTTATAATGGTTCTGACCAATGTGGAGCCGGCTCTTCAACATTTCCTTACGAAATACCTAACATTTTGCAAATTAATGTGCCTAATACATTTGATATGTACCTGAAAAATGCAGATGACGACCTGGGTTGCGAACCTTATGAAGGCTCACAAAACTTTTGGCTTAGCCCGGATCTGATAAATAAAAGAACGTATTCCGACCCTGCAACCGTTACTATGGAAGAAGAAGGGGTACTCTATGGTTCAGGACAAAACTACATGTATGCTAAAATCCATAATCGTGGGAATATGGATTATTTAGCAAGTAACAATGGCGCTATTGAACTGTATTGGACAAGAGCAAGAACAGGGGAACCCTGGCCAACCCATTGGGATGCAACAGATCCAGACAATCAAAATGTCAATGGAGATCCGCAAGGCGGATTGCTTGCTACGGTTCCACTTAATCAGGACATACTACCGGGACAGGAGAAGGTTGTTTATTCAGCATGGACACCACCTGACCCAACAACACTCACTTCATCTTCCACAACATTTTCAAATGGCTTACCTATGATATGTTACCTTGCCCGATTCATACACACAAACGACCCCATGGCTTATGTAACCCCGGGTGACATTACGCCTCATATAGTTGAAAACAATAATGTTGTCACACGAAATTCATGGATTGAAAGCATAACCAAGTTCCCCAAATTGCCTTATGACGGTCCTGTTTTTTGGTTAACTGCTGACAGGACTATGTCCACATCACTTGTTTTTGAACCTGTAAATGAGCCTGACAGCAGCACGTTTAACGATTGGGGCGAAATTTCAATCTACTTACACGAAGACATTTTTGATCAGTGGGCAAAAGATGGTGCTTATGGCTCTGGGTTTACAATTAACACGAAAGAACGAAAGCTGACATTAACCGGAAACAATGCAAGAATTGACAGTATAGATCTCCAACAAGGAGATGACTATCCGGTAATGGTAACTTATACATTAAAAAAACTTGCAAACCCACTAGAAAATTATCGTTACCAATACATCATAAGAAGTTTCAGCGTTACCGACAGCACTGAAACAGGAGGCTTTCATTTCGATGTAACAGTAAAACCACCTGCAAACTTTTTATGCGAGATTACTGAAACAAATTATGTCACAAATCCAAAAGTTTGTGACGGTTCTGCAACGGTTACCGGTTTTGGAGGAACACCACCGTACACCTACCAATGGGACCGAGGTGCAGGAAATCAAACTACCGCAACTGCCACCGGATTATGTGTAGGAACATACAGTGTAATCGTAACAGATTCAACAGGAGCTGCAGATACAGCAAGTGTTACCATTGCAACCATAAAAAGTAAAAACCAGCTGATTGATAATCCAGGAGAGACCTTGCAAGATGAAGTAAATGCAACAAGCTTTGCTCATGTCTTTCCGAATCCAAACAATGGGAATATGTCCGTAGATTATAATATCCCAGAAAGCTCCTCGGCAACTCTTGTTTTTTACGATGCGAATGGAAGAAAAATTATAAGTTATAAATTAGATGCGAACAGCAAGCAAGTTTATCTGAACAATGAAAGCTTATTCTCCGTAGGTGTATATCACTACAACTTAATAATTGACGGGAAACTTGTTTCGAAAGAAAAATTAATCATCATTAAATAAGTATATTTGTAGGGATATGGTTTTTCCGTATCCCTACATTATTTTCAAATTCGATAAGTGTTCCATGCATAATTTAATAAAATACGGCACCATATTAATCCTTGCCTTTACGGTTTCCTCAAGCTTTTCACAAAGCGTGAATTGGGATTGGGTAAAAACAGGTGGTGGCGGAGGTGATGACGTTGGCTATTCAATTACTACAGATAACAGTGGGAATATTATTGTCTCAGGCATGTTTAATTCAACTGCTATTTTTGATGAGTTATTTATTACCAGCATGACATATCACAGCAGTGGTTTTATTGCAAAATATGACAGTACCGGAAATATTTTATGGCTTAACAAAATTTCAGGCACAAGAACTTCCGCCGTTCAATCAATAATAACTGATTTGGAAGATTGTATTTATGTGTGTGGACACTTTACTGAAACAACTTATGCTGAAGCAGATTCACTCATAAGCAACGGAAATAGCGATGCCTTTATTGGCAAATACGACACA
>JAQIBY010000060.1 GCA_027858835.1 Bacteroidales bacterium
TGATACGCTTAAATAATATCTTACGAGTATTATGCCGATAGATATTTAAAACCCAGAGATAAGCGAAGTGAAATCACTGGGTGATTTAAATACTTATCGGTATAACCCATGGTGATTAAAGTTTATAAAATACTGTTTTGGCGCATATCTTTGAGGCGAAGCAATCAAAGATTGTGACAAAACTTTTGACAGAACTACCAGACAGTAGGCTGAGGTTTAAGTAAATAGCCCCAGTCCTTCTGATAAGCATGTAGGAAAGTGAAGCCATGAGTTAATTTTATTCGAGCTTGCAAAAAGGCAAGAGCCGGTCGTTTGCACAGCCGGCCCTTGTTGAAACCACATGAAAACTGCAAGAAATTGGATGATAAACTACCACCCAATTTAGATAGATTCTAAATTATAAACAGGGTGAAATGAAAAAAGTTCAAACAAAATATTTCTTTTTCCTGTTTCACTCATTTTTTATAGCTTTAAGCTGTAATTTTTGCGTATGAAAAAACATAAAATACTTGTCACAGGCGGCACCGGATACATTGGTTCGCATACAAGTGTAGAACTGATTCAGGCAGGATATGAACTTGTGATAATTGACAATTTATCAAACTCATCCGAAAAGGTTTTATCAGGAATTGAAAGCATTACGGGTACAAAACCGGAATTTATTCAACTCGATATGCGGGATGAAGCCTTAATGAAGCAAGTTTTTGAATCTCATCCGGATATTTCAGCCTGCATTCATTTTGCAGCACTCAAAGCTGTTGGGGAATCTCACGAAAAACCGCTGGAGTATTACGATAACAATTTAAAATCGCTACTGAATTTATTGAAGTTTTTTCCGGAGCATCATCCTGTGAAAATTGTATTCAGTTCATCCTGCACCGTTTATGGAAATCCTGATGAATTACCGGTTTCCGAGCAATCGCCTATAAAACCGGCCATGTCTCCTTACGGAAATACAAAACGCATTGCCGAAGAAATTTTGCAAGATTACGTGAGTAGCACAAAAGCCGCATGCATCGCTTTGCGATATTTTAATCCGATTGGGGCACATCCCAGTGGAATAATTGGCGAATTGCCACAAGGAGTTCCTAATAATTTAATGCCATTTATTACTCAAACCGCACTTGGTGTTCGTGAAACGCTGCAAATTTTTGGAAAAGATTACGATACGCCTGATGGTACCTGTGTTCGGGATTATATTGATGTGCTTGATTTGGCAAAAGCCCATGTCATTGCATTGGAACGGATTTTAAATAAAAATCAGGAAACAAATTACGAATTTTTCAATCTGGGAACCGGAAAAGGCGTTTCTGTACTGGAAATGGTAAATCATTTTCAGGATGTCACAGCACAAAAATTAAATTACAAATTTGCTCCCCGTCGTGCCGGCGATGTGCCTTCAGTTTATGCTGACACAACAAAAGCAAACCAAATTTTGGGATGGAAAGCTGAAAAAAGCATTGCAGAAACCATTGCCAATGCTTGGAAATGGGAAATGAACTATAGAAAACAAGAAAATCATGAAAAATAAATGCATTTTAATCACCGGAGGCGCCGGATTTATCGGTTCGCATGTTGTACGAAATTTTGTAACAAACTATCCTGAGACACAAATTGTGAATTTGGATTTGCTGACTTATGCCGGCAACCTTGAAAATCTCAGAGACATTGAAAATGCTCCCAATTATCGCTTTGAAAAAGGGGATATCTCTGATGAAGCGTTCATTTCAAAATTGTTTGACAAATATCCCATCGATGGAATTATTCATCTTGCAGCAGAATCCCATGTGGATCGCAGCATTACAAATCCCATGGAATTTATCCGCACGAATATTTTAGGGACAGTAGTTTTGCTCAATCATGCCAAACAATCCTGGCAAGGAAATTTTGAGGACAAATTATTTTACCATATTTCCACTGATGAAGTATATGGGTCACTTGGTAATACCGGTTTATTTACCGAAGAAACTGCCTACGATCCCAAGTCACCGTACTCTGCATCCAAGGCAAGCTCCGATCATTTGGTAAGGGCTTATTATAACACATATGGTTTACCGATTGTGATTTCAAATTGCTCAAACAATTACGGACCCAATCAGTTTCCTGAAAAGTTGTTGCCCTTGGCGATTAACAACATCAAAAACATGAAACCAATCCCGATTTACGGGAAAGGAGATAATATCAGAGATTGGCTGTTCGTAAAAGATCATGCATCGGCTATTGAGCAGATTTTTAATGATGGTAAAACCGGAGAAACCTATAATATTGGCGGAAATAATGAGTGGACAAATCTGGATTTAATCCATCTGCTTTGCAAAATTCTGGATGAAAAGCTCAATCGTGAACCGGGAACTTCAGCTTCACTGATTAGCTTTGTTAAAGACAGAGCCGGACATGACAAACGTTATGCAATCGACTCTACAAAAATTCAGGAAGCATTAAACTGGGAACCCTCATTGCAGTTTGAGGAAGGACTGGAAATCACTGTGGATTGGTATCTCAAAAACCAAAAGTGGATGGAACGTATTGTCTCAGGAGCTTATCAGGAATATTACAAAACCATGTACGATAATCGATAAATATGGGATTATTCTCTCGAAAAAAGCGAAATACGATTGGTTTTGATTTACCGATAATGCGTTTGCAAACGGATATACATTCTCATATTCTCCCGGGAATTGATGATGGCGCACAAAGTATAGAGGAAAGTCTTATGATGGTAGAATCTTTTATTGAGCAAGGCTACACAAAAATCATAACCAGCCCACATATTCACTCAACGAGATATCAAAACACCAAAAATAGCATTCAGGAAGCTTATGGACAGCTTCAGAGCGCAATGATTCAGCGAAATCTTAATTTAAATATTGAATACACGGCAGAATATCATTTTGATCAGGAGTTGCTGGCGCTAATCAAAAAAAATGAAATTATTTCTTTTGGAAAAGATAATTATGTCTTGATTGAATTTTCATTTCTGATGCCACCGGTTGGAGTTGATAGAGTTTTTAATATGCTTGCAGAGAAAGGATATCAGCCGGTTGTTGCACATCCCGAGCGATATGAATATTGGTACGGAAACATGGAATTATTTGAAAAACTGCGGGATATCGGATATTTATTTCAGTCGAATATTCATGCTGCTGCCGGATTTTATGGAGGTGTTTCTCAGCGGATTTTTACCATGTTGGCAAAATATGGATGGATTGACTTTCTCGGCTCCGATGCGCATGACACGCCTTCTGTAGATATTTTAGAGCAGAGTATTTCCTTACCTATTGTACAAACCGTTTTGCAAAAGGGCGTTAGAAATCATTTGTTATGAAACGATTTGTAGCACATATTGTTTTAGGCATTGGGTTGCTGTGTCTGACACAGTTTGCATTGGCAAATCCACAGCTAAATGATGATTTTCTTGTGATACAAAGTATTGAACTTGGAGAATTGGAAAATGATACCATTCGGTTTGGGCACTATAATTTAATTTTGCAGGGGCAGGATACAGTGAGTCGAAAAAAACGAAGTAAACTTATTGCCATTGCTGCCGATTTACTGACGGGACCTCTTGGCGGACATCGCATTTATCTTGGTACAGAACCCTATGTGCCGGTGGTTTATGCACTCACACTTGGTGGCGGGATGGGTTTTCTTCCGGTTGTTGATTTATTTGTGATTATTTTCACCCGCAATCTGGGAAAATACTGCGATAATTCACAGGTTATTATGTGGTTGTAACACCGATTAAACATCAATCCGAAAGCTTATGGATTGTACAATTTATTGGCTTAGTGGACAAAAAGGAGGCTGTAAACTTCTATAATGCATGAAAACACTATCTTTGAATCAAATCAAAGCATATGAATAAAAAAAGTGCTTTTATTTCTTGTATCAGCTTTGATTCTACAACGGCATTACACCGGAATTTTTGATTTTAAAGTGGTGTAATATCGGCATAAACTACCGAAATGAATTCGGAACAGGAATAGGTAGTTTCAAAATTTCTTTATCAATTATTCTGAAACACAATTGATATTATTTGTAAAAAAAAAATTGTCTATAAAAATGTGCTTTATCCCATGAATCAAGAAAAACTTTGGATTTTTCGGATAAAAAAAACTTCGCTAAGGATTTAGCGAAGTTTTTTTATGTTTAGATTTTTATATTCCTATTTTATTATGCTAATTTTCCGTGTGACAGTTTCTCCATTTGCCTCAATATCAATAAAATACAAACCTGACTCAGAAAAATCAACAAATTGGCTGATTTTCACTTTTTGATATCCGACAGGAGCATCAAGCTTCGTTTCAGCTAGTGTTTTACCCAACATGTCATAAACTTTAATATGTACAGTTTCCGGTTGGCTTAAGCTAAATGCTAAATTTACATCCTGACTTGCAGGATTAGGATAAATGTTGACACCATGCAATAAATTAATGCTTTCGATATCTGACTCTGTTGCAGAATAATCTGCTGTCCAACCTTGTCCAATATTATCATCGGAATTTGCATAAAATAAAAGGATTGCTTTCGGAGCATTCACAACAATCGATTCTGGAATATTATCAGCGTCAAAGGTTTCAAGTAAATCGGATGTGGAGTTTGCATACACATTGACATAATCTGATTCGTCAGCGAGGTCAAATTCAGAGAAATCTAATCTCACAGCTTCAGCACCTTCGGGTTCAATATACCAAAAACAAACGGTAGATTTTTTGTAATCACAGCTTCCACTACCATCAGATATTGTTCCACTTTGATTGGTATAACTTGGGCTTGAGCCACAATAATCTGTGTCAAAACTTACGTCCCATCCTTTTCCAGCACCACTGCCGTTAGTTTGGAAATGCAGTAATAAATTACCGGTATTTGAATTAATTGATGAGCTTCCCGGAAGGTTGTCTGCATCAAATGTTGCGAGAGGAGTTCCTGAGCTGGTGCTTCCATCATATAAAGTGAGGACATCGCCTTCACCAAGATCAAAACGGTCAAATTCCAAACGAATTATATTACCACATTCTGGAGCAATTAAATATTCGCAATCAATATTATTGTTGTAATCTTCATTTGCACTGCCATCCCCAAAAGCACCCTGATGGGCAATAATTGTCTTACTACCTGAACAATGTTCGGGATAATTTGCTTCAGGATAAATATTAATTACGGAACTTTGATTATATATAAAATTATATTCATCCCCCCCTGGAGTTGCAGAAGATACAAGATCATCAAGGGTGTAATATCCGTTACCGGCACCACCCCAGCCCCAATTCATGTGAAATTCATCACCATTATAACCATCACAATTCCATGCATGTCCAGATTCAGAACTAGTACCAGAATAAACCATTGGTAGTCCATTATCTATCTGAGTTTTCAGAATATTTTTAAATCCCGTTTCACTATAATCTTCCTTATATATCATTTCACAGGAATGGTCATAACGAAAATAATCAATCAATGCATCAGGAACCCTTTCTGTCTGTGTACCAGAAGCGGCTGGTCCCCAATACATTCTTACAGCGACACCAGCATGAAAATTCACTTTTGCCATTTCATCATTTAAACCGCTGGCTGAGTTAAGCATTCCTTCCCAATCATAGGTTTGATTTCCGAAATTAACAGTTATGTTTCCGTATCCACCATTTGTAAAATTATAATGGGTATATGATCCGGTTCCTGTTTCAGGATAATTATAATGTTTCATGACTTGTAACATGGCAGTGGCGACACAACCTACTGGTACACGACCACCTGCTGCTGCAGCATCTTCAGGACACATTGCATTATAAGGAGCAGATTGGTTCCATGTCACTAACAACAATGGTTCTACATTTCGATAGGATTTAATACCGTTTTCCGGTTTATAATTGATTAAATCAATCCATTGTTTTTCAATTTCAGCAGATGCAGGTAATCTTACTTCTCCGGCATAAGCAATTTGATTTTCGTACCATTCCAGCAATTCTGCCTGCCCCGGATGTATATTGTCCATGTTAAATGAACCTTCAAACGCATAGGCAAGTACCGGTTTTACGGAATTTTGTCCGGAAACCAGAACGTAACCATCATCATCATTTACATTAAAAGCATAATAAGTTTGCTGTGCATCTTTTTGTTTTAATGTTTTTAAACTGAGCTGAATCGATTGCATATCAACTGATTTCACTTGACTCGCTCGTTGATAATAGAAATGCTTTGCCACTTTTTCTGCTATAGATTTTGGTACTTCCTTCGCAAAGGAGTTTGCACCAAAAAGGCCAACAAAAAGGACAATCCAAAGTAATTTAATTTTCATAGAGTTTATTTTTAGTTTGTGCTTTACAAAGATGTTAAATTTATTTATTTAGTTGCATTTAATTTTTTCGGGTAGTCAATATTGCAATGTAAGCCGATAGATTCTTTTCGTTGTTTGGCCATTTTAATAATTAAATAGCCCACGTTTATCAGGTTGCGAAGTTCACAAATTTTTACAGTAACTTTTGACTTTTTATACAAGTCCTCAGTTTCTCTGTACAATATCTCCAAACGGTCTAATGCTCGTTTCATACGTAAATTAGAACGCACAATTCCCACATAATTACTCATAATTGATTGTGTTTCTTTCCAAGATTGAGTAATTAAAATCATTTCTTCATTGGGAGTGGTTCCTTCGTCATCCCACTTCGGTATATTTTCCTGCCAATTGACAGAGTCTATATTTTTCAACGCATGTTTAGCCGCTCTATCTGAAAACACAACGGCTTCCAGCAAAGAGTTTGATGCCAAGCGATTTGCTCCATGTAACCCGGTGTGCGCAACTTCTCCGACTGCATACAATCTGTGAATTGAACTTTCGGAATTTTGATTTACCATAATTCCCCCGCAAAGATAATGTGCTGCCGGCACAACCGGGATAAATTCAGTAAGTGGGTCAATCCCCATGTTTTGGCATTTTTTATAAATATTGGGGAACTCATTTTTCAAAATATTCGCATCGACAGTTGTTGCATCGAGAAACACATGATCTGACCCGGAGTTTTTCATTTCGCTGTCAATTGCGCGGGCTACAATATCTCTGGGAGCTAAAGATCCTCGTGCGTCATATTTCTCCATAAAGGCATCGCCTTTGATGTTGCGCAGAATAGCGCCTGAACCTCTTAGTGCCTCAGTAATTAAGAAGGTTTGACTTGCTTTCGGATAATATAAGGCAGTTGGATGAAATTGCATAAATTCCATATTCTCAACTATGCCTTTTGCTCGGTATGTCATTGCAATTCCATCGCCGGTTATAACATCTGGATTTGTGGTGTTGAGATACACATTTCCGCAGCCGCCGGTTGCCAATAAAGTTGCTTTTGCCAGCACAGTAAAGATTTTCTTTTTCTTTTTATCAAACACATAGGCTCCATAGCATTCTATGTCAGGAGTATTGCGCTTAATGAGCATACCCATATGGTGTTGGGTAATAATGTCAATGGCAAAATGATCTTCAAACAGCGATATGTTCGGATGCTGTTTGACTTGCTTGATGAGTGTTTTCTGAATCTCCTCTCCGGTATTATCCTTATGATGGAGCACACGATTTTCAGAATGTCCGCCTTCACGATGAAGGTTATAAGTTCCTTTTCTGGTTTTATCAAAAGATGCTCCCCATTGGATAAGCTCTTTAACACGGCTGGGTCCTTCTTCCACCACAATTTTCACAATTTCTTTGTGATTCAAATAAGAACCAGCATCTAAAGTGTCCGCTACATGTTTTTCAAAACTATCGGGTTCATAGGTTACAGCGGCAATTCCACCCTGTGCATAGGCCGTAGCGGTATCATCGAGTTTTGATTTTGTTATTACAAAAACCGAGGATTTTTCTGCAACTTTTAGTGCGAAACTTAAACCTGCAATACCCGAACCGATAACCAGAAAATCAATGCGTTTTTCCATTTTTCTGAGTGTAAAATACAAAGGTAAGATTTTATGAGAACTTTTGATAATTATTTAAACTCAGTTCTCAAGCTTTAAATATTTGCAGCGCTTAATATTGTGAATGATTTTTAAAATGATTGTATTTATTTGTAACTTGCAATCCAACAATTGCGTTAAAAGTATAAAAATGATATTGTATGAATAAAGATGATAAACATTTAGTTTGCGTTGCGATATTTCGCTACACACACCGAGCAAATATTTTGCAAGGTTTATTAAAAGAAGTAGGGATTGAATCTTGGATAAATAGTTCTTCTGTTTTCCGGCAAATTGACTCTGTGAAGCTAATGATAAACAGCGAAGATTTACTTAAAGCCCGCGAAATTATTGATAAAAACCGGGAAGAGTTTCCTTCAGATGAGATGGAGGCTTTATAGCATCTTTTTCAATTCTGCCAGACGTTTTTGCTTTTCAGGTTCACGTAATTTTCTTGCACTTGCAGTGAAATAGCGGTGTTTTTCCATAAACTTCATTTGCATTCGGTTCCATTGTTCAATGGTTCCGATTTTATTGCGATCAAACAATTCTCTGAAAAGATTTTGTGAGGTTGGAATAAAATCTGGGCGACCGAGATAATCTAAATCTGCATCACAAATAATTTGCTGTAGCAAATTTTGTGGTTTTTGTGGAGCCTTTGTTGCCAATATTAATTCAGAAATATGAGTAATTTGATCCTGTGAATAATGGTATCCCGGCAAGGTTTTTTGTGCAATCTCTGCCCCTTTTTCTTCGTGATAATCATAACTGACAAGGTATCCAATATCGTGGAATAGCGCTGCAGTTTTCAAAAGCAGCATTTGCCTTTCGTTAACACCCTCTAATCTGGCAATGGTTTCGGTCTGATAAAAGACATTTACCGTGTGTTTTAAATTATGATAATATAGATTTTTCGGCAAATTCTTTTCAAGTTTATCGAGAATATCATTTTGCAAATCCTGCAAACGAACCATTTGCAATTTAACGATAAAATTCTCGTTGGGAGCAATTGATGAGCGACCTTTCGCCAGCTCCTGACGAATGCCTTTGATGTAATACATATCCAAATCGCCTTTGTATTTTACCGGATTTTTCCCCCGATACATGCAATGGAAAAAGTCTTTTACATGTGAATATGTCGTTGATGAAATATTGACTTGTGAAACTTCCCCATGCGTTTCCATGCGGCTGGCAATATTTACCGTGTCCCCCCAAATGTCATAAGCAATGCGCTGTGTACCAATAACTCCGGCAACAAGTGGGCCTGTGTGAACTCCAACCCGCACTTTAAAATCAACCGACTCTTCTTTATTAATTTGAGAAACAACTTTTTGCATTTCTAATGCAGCGAGTACAACTTCAATCGGATTTGTGCTATTTGGTGATGGAATTCCGCCTGCACACATATAAGCATCGCCAATTGTTTTAATCTTTTCAATGTCATATTTTTCAATAATCTGATCAAAAGATTTGAAAATTATGTCAAGTTGCTTTATCAATATTTCCGGTCGTGTTTCTTCTGCAATTTTAGTAAATCCCTGAATATCGGCAAAGAGCACTGTTGCCATTTCATATCGTCTGGAGGTAGCTTTTCCTTTCGTTCGAATTTCTTCTACGGTACTCTTGGGCAATATTCTATTTACCAGACGTTCGGTTTGTTCTTTTTGTTTAAGCAACTCTTCAGTTCTGGAGGCAATAATGCTTTCAAGTTCGTATTTTTCCTTTGCATGGCGGTATTCTCGGCGTTTATTCAACATATAAACTACACTAGAACCAAATGCCACATAAAATATAAATGCCCACCAATCAAGATAAACCGGAGGCTTTACTACAAATTCGAAGCTTGTAGTTTCTGAAACCTGCCCAAATGGGCTTTTGGCGCGAACTTTAAACACATAATTATTACTTCTCAGATTGGTATATTCTTTATAATATTCAGGCGCCCATTCTGTCCATTCATCCTGAAAGCCTTTAAGTTTTGTTTGATATGATAGATTGTTACCGGATTGATAGAATGGTGCGGAAAACTCAAAGCGAATGTTATTTTGTCTGTGCGTAAAAACAACAGGTGAATTCAGTAATTTATTTTTATTTGTATAAACTGATTTATCAAATAACACAGTATCTCCTTCAATGGAAACATGTCGCAATATGCAAGGAATACTACTAGTGTCTTTAGGTGTGTGTTCATCTTGAAAACGAATTAATCCGTTGATGCTACCAAACCAAGTTACACCGGCTTCATCTCTGTATATACTTTCAATTGTGCGATCAGAGATTAATTGAAAAGGGCTAAATGCCACATGATAACGATTGGCTTCAGTGTCGAGTTTTGCAAAACAGCTTTGCTTGCGGTAAGTATCTTTTAGTCCGCTTGAGAACCACAAATTCCCTTGCTCATCTTCTTGTATTGGATACACCCATCTGTTATCATCAGAAAAATCCAATCCTAACAAACTGTCTTTGACAAATAATGAGTTTTCATTGTATCGATAAACTCCATTATAAGTGGAAAATAGAATTCCGGTTCGGGTTTTGTAAACATCAATCCAATCATAATTTGCGGGAAGTCCATATCCTCGCTGAATATGAACAAATGCAGGACTTAATTCTGCACGTTTTGTAAAATCAATGCGAAAAAGCCCATCATTATTTGATCCCAACCATACTTTACCATCTTTATCCTCAGCAATCGTGCGAATACTATAGTCAAGATTATTGATGTATCCGGTTTTTTCCAACTCACCATTTGCATTCTGAGATGCCAATAACAAACCATTGCTCGTTGAAATATAAATTTGATTTTGATAAAAAGCCGATTCATTTATATCTTCAAAATCGCCTTCAAGCAAAAGCTCTGCCTCTTCATCCCGAATTAAAAACAAACCATAATCAGTGCAAGCATACAAATAATCATTCAGACTAATTAATTTTTTTACTCTTAAATTTAGGTTTTCCACTTTTTGAAAAAGACTGAGAAAGTCGGTATAATCAAAACTCACACTTCGCTTTTTTTGATCTAATTTGTAATAAACTCCTTGATTTGTACTTAGGTATAAGCGATTTTGGTGCTTAGTAACAGACAGGATAGATACATTTAATCGCGGATCACTTGTGAAGTAAGTGAATGGTGAGGAGAAATCAATGTAGCTGATTCCATTAAAAGTACTGACCCATATTTGTCGTTCTTTATCAACAAAAATATTGGAAATATGATTATCTGCCAATCCACTTGATTTATTCAGGTGAAAAACCAATCTCCCCTGCTTATCGATAATGAAAATTCCATTCACTTCTGTACCAATGATAAGATAGTTGTTATAATAATTTACCAATCTGGAAACATTCGCATCCTGCAGCATTTTGTCAATTTGCGTTTTAAATCGTTTACTCCCTTGCTTTGTTTGTACAAATAAACCAATACTACGACGCGGTTTAAACACTAAATTGCCATCAAAAACCGTAATGTCATGAAACCCGTAATCTTTAAACTGAGACATGCTCTCAATAAGCACAAGCTCTTCATTATCATACCGGTAAAGTCCTTTTTCCATGATATGTACATACAACTCTCCAGCAACTTTAAATATTTTCAACGGTTTCCCTGGTGACAAAAAAATTGAAAGCTCATCATTTTGATATTTATACAAACATGTATCAGTGGCAAAAAAACGCTCCCCGTATAATGCAACAATTTTATTTATTTGTCCCGGAGATTCAATTTCTTGATTTAGGAGCGAAACCAGTTTAGTTCCAAAACGCGTTTTTTTCAAATAACCAAGGGTATTAAAACCGCCCACAAAAATCTGGGCATAGCCGTCCACATCAATAGATGGAGAGCCTGACATTCGAATAATATCCCATGAGTGATTATCATACTCGATGATGCCGTTTGTATTTCCAAAATAAATTAATCCATCTTTTCCTTGACTAATATCAAAATTTTGGCTCTCATAACCATAGTCTTTTGATTCAAAATTTGTAATTTTGGGAACTCCTATGGGGTTATACTGAGAAAATACTGATTTAGCAGGGGAAAGGCTAATCAGGACAGTGGTAAAGAAAAATAGTTTAACTAGTTTTATCATTAATTTTTTGTATTTTTCGTAAATAATGGATCAAAATAATAAATAATATGGATAATAAAGAAAAAATTGTTGTAGTAACTTGGGATTTTACCGAAGTTTCAGAGTTTGCTCTTGCTCATGCAGAGCGATACGCCGCTGTTTCAGGAGCAAAAATTCATTGTTTGCATATTTCAAACACAAAACAAGAAAACACAGAATTGTACGAAAGACTGGAAAAAGAAGTGAATAATTGCATTTCAAATAAGTCCCTTCAGGTTGAGGCACATGTAAAGCACGGAAAATTATTTTCAACAATTAATGAGTACGCAAATACTGTGAAAGCAGAACTCGTCATTATGGGTACACATGGAAGAATTGGTGTCCAAAAAATATTCGGAAGCAAAGCACTAAAAGTAATTGTGGGTTCCCTAATCCCGTTTTTAACTGTTCAGCGTAAACCGGTAAATGAATTTAAAGAGCTGGTATTACCTTTCGACGCTAATATGGTAGGGCGTGAAAAAATGAAATGGGTAATCTATTTTGCAGAAAAATATCAACTTAAAGTCCGAATTCTGAAAAAAGTCTCTGGAATTAAAGACATTCAAAAAGTCATTAATAACAATATTGCGTTTGCAAAACGAATTCTCATAGAAAATGATATTCCATTTGAAATCGACATTGAAACAAACCTAAAGGATTTTCCTGAAGAAACGGTACAGTTTGCCGAAAACATTTCAGCAGGATTAATTATGATTATGACAACTAAAAACATTGGATTTGCCGATTATATGTTTGGTGCAGATGAACAAAGAATTATTGCGAACAAAGCAAAAATTCCGGTAATTTGCGTAAATCCACGAACGGATTTAACCAGACTTAGCACGTTTAACTAATGTCTGTCAATAAACTTGAGTGTAATCTGATTAGAATCATTACAACGTATTTTTAAATCGTTTTGTAAAGACAAAGGACCGAGTAATGAAAAAATGGAGATTGATTTTTATTGGTATCTTATTGCTGGCAATAGCAAGCTTACTGGCTGTAACTTTGTTTGGTTCAAAAACGGACAAACAGATGACAGAAACCATCGGCTTGGTGCCTGTTAATGCCAATATGATTGTGGAAATCCGGGACTTTGAGGCGCTTACTGCTGCACTTGAAAATCAGCCTGATTATTGGGACGATTTATGCAATTATCCTAAAATTGCACAATTGTACCAACAGATTCAACTTTTGGACAGTTTGACAAATAGTCAAAAAGAAATCCAAAGCCTGTTATGGAATAATCCAATTATAATATCCATTCATAATTTCGGAAAAAATCAATTAGGTGCCATTTTTTTAATCGCATTGCCTGAAAACCAAAAAAAAGAAGCGTTGCAAAAACATATTGAATCGCTTTTTGCTAATGCTGAAATAACAAAGCGAGAATACGATAATCACAATATTTTTGATATTAAAACCGAAAATCAAAAGCGCTATACCTATACTATCACTAAACGCAATTTTGTATTTAGCGCAAATTCCCTTTTGGTGGAAGATGTGATTAGACAATCAGGGATTGAAAAGAATTTAACAACCGATATTGCGTTTCAAGAAACCTACAGAACGGCAGGTGAAAAAGAGATTGCCAATTTTTACATCAACTTATCAAGATTATCCAATTTAATGACGCCATTTTTCCATGCTGAAATCATAAAAAAACACCCTGCTTTTGAAAAATACGGCACATGGATTGCCCTCGATTTAAGCTTGAAAGAAAAAATTGTTAGCTTAAACGGATTTGCTACAACAACGGATTCAAGCATTTATTATCTAAATCATTTAAGTGCTCAAGACAAACAGAAATTTGAGTTTGATAAAATTCTGCCCGAAGGAACTGCACTATACTATGCACAAAGCCTATCGGATATCGAACAATTTGAAAAAACACGGCGACAATTTTTAGATGAAACAAAATATGCCGATTATTTCAATGAACAGAATAAAACGTTTAATGAAACCACAAATGCCGATTTGGCAAAATTAGTTTACGGGCTCAGCAACAATGAAGTCTGCTTTGCAATTAGTAACATCAACCGCCTTGATATTTTTCAAAATGCATATTTAATCGTGTCAAGTCAATCCCAAAGTCAGTCTGAAAAAATGATTTCAGAGTTTCTGAAAAAATACACAAAACATACCTCGCAATCATATAATGATTACACAGGAACGATTGACTTGGGCCCGAATCACAAATATCCTTTATACCGATTTCCGGTTGAAAACTGGCCTGAGCTGTATTATGGGAGCTTTTTCTCCGCAGTTGATGCCGCTTACTGTACAATCATTGATAATTATGTGGTTTTTGGTCGCGATAAAGCAGCCCTAACACGCTTTGTTAATGATGTACTTTTAAATAAAACCTTAGAAAAATCACCTGTTTATCAAGATTTTAAAAAGAATTTGTCGCGTGAAAGTCAAAGCATTTTTTACTTAAATGTACGGAAAGCAATCCCATGGCTTTTAAGTAATCTCAATGTGAAAGCATCAAAAAACATCATGAAACAAGATGAAACATTATCGCATTTCAATGAATTTGTTATCCAACAAGTTGTTAGCGATGATATGATTTATCACAACATCGCATTACAACATCGGGAAATTGATTCCGAAGCCCCACACACCGTCTGGGAAAGTCGTCTTGACACTGCAGTACGGATGAAGCCGGTGATTGTTAAAAATCACAATACAAACGAAAAAGAAATTTTCGTACAAGATGTTAATCATACAATTTACCTGATTAATCGCAAGGGAATTATCCTGTGGAAAATACCGCTGGACGAAGAAATTATTAGTGAAGTTTACCAGATTGATGCTTTCAGAAACACAAAATTGCAATATCTTTTTAACACCAAATCAAAAATTTATTTAATTGACAGGATTGGAAACCACGTTGATAGATTTCCTGTAAACTTACGCTCGGCTGCCAGTTGTGGACTTGCACTTTTTGATTATGACAAATCACGGGATTATCGGATTTGTTTACCCACAGAAGACAAAAAAATATACATGTATAATATTGAAGGAAATCTTGTTAGCGGTTTTGATTTTGAAGGGAGCGAGCACCCGCTAACAGTTCCACCCCAACACATCCGTAATGGCAGAAAAGATTATATTGTTCTTCATGACAAATACCGGATATACATTTTAAACCGACGTGGAGAAACTCGAGTGCAACCAAAACAACAATTTAATGCATCTAAGCGAAACCAGTTTTGGTTTATTCCAAATGAGGCTGAGAAAAAAGCGAGCATTACAACAACAGATACTCGCGGTGTGGTTTACCATACCTATCTGGATGGATCTGTTGACACCGTGTTTTTTCGCCCTTACAGTGAAAACCATTACTTTATGTACCGTGATTTCGACGCAGACGGAAATGCGGATTATTTGTTTTTCGATCAAAAAACCATGGAAGTTTTTGATCACTATAAAAACCCAATGATGAATTATCAATTTGAAAATAATATTACTGAAGAACCGGCATATTATATGTTTTCATCAACAAATCATAAAGTTGGAATTACCGATAAAAGTGCAGAAAAACTCTACCTCATTAATTCCAACGGTGAATTACATAAAGGTTTCCCTTTGACAGGAACCAGCCCATTTAGCATAAGCTATATGAGTGAAAGTTCTCAACAATTTAATCTTTTTGTCGGAGGGAAAGGAAAATTTTTGTATAATTATGAAGTCAAATAATCTATTTATTATGAAAAACTTAAAACTGCTAATTATCCCGTTTATACTGGTTTTGTTTATACTGGGAATAAACTCTTGCGTCAAAGACAGCTTTGACTTTGATCGTTTATCGGGAGAAATTCACTATGAGCCAAGTCTGGCAGCACCAATTGCATATGGAAATTTAGCCATGGTTGATGGGTTGAATGCCTACGATTCGGTAGGTAGAATACAAGTTAATAAAGATGGATTTTTATCTCTGTACTATTTTAATCATGCCGAGTCGGATACGGTATCAAGTTTAATGGATATCGGAAATCAGCATGTTACTTCTTTAACACCTGCTGTAGGTGTAGATTTTACGGGGTTTAACAATTCAGGTGATGTGTTGACAATAAATCGCAGCGTTGACCTTCATTTCGATTTGTTTAATCCGCAAGCAGAACTTGACTCAATTTGGTTGGATTATGGGACTTTAGATATGGTTGCAACATCAACTTACGAACATGGCATTCAATTGACAATTACATTTCCAACTATTACGAAAGATGGTGCGCCATTTTCAGATGTTTTAAACCTGCTGCCATACGGTAGCACTGACGGAAGCACAAACAACAGTATGATCGGATACCATGTTGATTTAACACAAACCGCACTGGGATACAATGAAATCCCTGTGGAAATCCAAATTCGTTTTGTACATTCCGGAGGAAATAATACAGGACAATTAAATCTGAATGTTGATCTCTTTGAACCCGATCATGAAGCCATGTTCGGATATTTTGGTCTCAATACGCTTATCTACGAAAGTGGTAAAATTAATTTAGACCTTTTTGATCCCGGTGAAGGCTGGAATCTTGAGGATTTTTGGTTTGAAGACCCAAAATTTAAAGTGTATTACAATAACTCCTACGGAATTCCTACGAATTTTTACTTTGATTCAGTTAATGCATATTCATCGTATTACAATCAGAATTATAACATAACAGATTACGGTGCAGGTTTACCTATGGATTCTCTTGCTCCACATCAAATGACATATCCAACCGTTTTTGGCACCTCTGTTGATGATAGTCTTATTCTTGATAAAAACAACTCAAATATCCGTGAAGTCATTCAACAACGACCGGCATGGATAAAATTTATTGCACATGCACATACCAATCCGGCAGGAAGTGCCGGACATAATAATTTTGTTTGGGACGACAGTAAATTTCGGGCAGATATTGAAGTTGAACTTCCGCTATGGGGATATATCGACAGGTTCCATGGAACTGATACAATGGACTTTAATCTGGAAGAAGAATTTGAAGACCCCGGAGTTATTGAACGTTTATTGATAAGAATTAATATTGATAATGGTCTGCCAATCTTTGTTGAATCACAGGCTTATTTTTTAAATGAAAATTATCTTATCATCGATTCAGTAATACAAGCAAGTGACATTCGACTTATTGAAAGTGCGACAATTGACAATGACGGACAAGTAATTAGTAAAACGAATAAAACCATTGATTTAGAAATCACGGGAGAACGGCTTGAGCAAATCATGGAAACTAAATATCTGCTTTATAAAGCTTCCGCTTCAACAACCAACGCAGCGAACGATGAAGTCATAAAAATCTTCCCAGATTATGAAGTTGACTTTAATGTTGCAATAGAAGCCGATTTAGATATAGATGTGAATCTGGACACCCTTAAATAATGATTAACCATGAAAATCACTGCCATGCATAATATCATAAAAACATCAATTGTAATTGCTTTAATTAGCTTTACCACATTGAGCCTTAAAGCACAACAGGGAAATACATTCTATTTTATGAACAAAGTTTCCCAAACCAATTATTTAAACCCAGCTATGGGCTCTGACTATAATTTCACACTCGGAGGTGCTATACTGCCAATTGTCGGACAAATACCACCCCCGATTTATTTCAATTATGCAAATAACGGATTTCAGTTTTCCGATCTCATTCATGAAGGTGAAGGTGTTTATGCCGATTCGCTTGTAATTGACCCAGAATTATTTCTGGCAAATTTACGAACGGCAAATCACATCCGCTTCCAAACACATATTGATTTATTTCATCTGGGATTTAAAACCAAAAATGAAGTATATTTGAGTTTTAACATTACCGAAAAAATCAATTATGGATTTACCCTTCCAAAAGACTTATTCCGGATGGCATGGTTTGGAAATAATTATTTCCGTGAAAATAACGAAACAATTGTACTTACCGATTTAGGCATGCGAGCAACACATTATCGTGAAATTGCCGGAGGTTTCAGCACTGAAGTTATGGATGGACTAATCGTTGGAGGTCGAGCAAAAATATTGTTTGGAATGTCGAATGTTCAAACAAAAATTAATGAGCTCACGCTTTTTACAAATCAGAATGATTACGGAATTACTGCAGTTGCGGATATGACAGTACATGCAAGCACCCCATTACCAATAGGTTACGACAAGGATTCCTTGGAATTTACCTTTGATTCACTCGCTCTGGAAGACTATAATCCGACGAGCTATCCATTTAATTTAAAAAATCCGGGCTTTGCATTAGATTTGGGAGCAACCTACGAAATTAATTCAGATTTTTCAGCCTACTTCTCTGTCAATGACATTGGTTTTATCAGTTGGAATGACAACCCCATTAGCATGAAAACAGATGGCACATTTACATTCCGCGGCATTGAAGTTGATTTCTTTGAAGATGAAGAAGAATTCAATCAAAACATAGAAGAGTTTACCGACTCAATTATGCGAATATTCGCCCCCGATGTCACAGATGGAGGATACCTAACCTGGTTGCCAACAGATATGTATCTTGGTGGACAGTACCATTTTCACGAAATGCTTGATTTTGGTGCGTTATACCGACTCGAATTTTATCAAAAGAGTGTGATGCAAAGCCTTACCTTATCAGCAAATTCCAATCTGACAAACTGGCTTTCTGCTCACCTCTCATATTCTGTAATGAACAATTCATACAACAATATTGGTTTCGGATTAATGATTCGCGGTGCCATGTTGCAATACTATATTGTTAGCGATAATATTATGGCTGCATTTCAACCACAAAATACAAGAAATGTGAATTTCCGCATGGGATGCAATCTCGTATTTGGTTACAAAAAGATTAAATCTGAATCGCTCCTGTAATTCAGGAAATGACAATATATGATATCACAACATAAGTTTAATAAACTACTTAAACTGTCATATTTTTTTGCAGTAAGTTTGCTGCTGGCAAGTCTGCCATTCTCTTTTTATATGACTAGTGTTTCCATGTTTCTTATGTTGCTTATTTGGTTTATGTCATTCTTTACATTACCAATTAAATCTCGCTTTCAAAAGAATCCGGAAGTGTGGGCATTTAGCCTTATTGTCATTATTCACTTTGTCTGGCTATTTAATACCAGTAATTTTGAATATGCCTTTGCGGATATTCAAAAAAAGCTGCCATTGTTGGCAATCCCACTTATTATGGCAAGTATGCCGGCATTTGGTCGTTGGAAACGCAATTTTTTACTCAATCTTTTTGTGCTGACAATCTTTGCTGCCGGAATTTCCGTTTTGCTGGCGAAATGGAATATTTTGGAAACCAGAGATTCAAACCCGAGAGATTATTCCGTTTTTATTAGCCATATTAGGTTGAGCTTAATGATTGTACTATCAATGTTTATTAGTGCATATTTTGTGCTTATTACAAAAATAAAAATACATTATAAAAGCCTACACATTGCTGCATTTGCATTCAATATTTTCATATTACTTGTATTGCAAGCATTTACCGGCATGCTTATCTTTTTTATCACCTTTTTGATAATCGCACCCATTTTTATTCGAAAAATTAAACAAGAAAAATTCAAACGGTTGAGTTATGGCCTTATCAGTATTGGAGTGTTATCGGTTTTTTTGTTTTTAGGATGGTTTGTCTATTCATTTTATCATTCAGATAATCCATATCCTGAAAATTTAACACTTACAACAGCTAATGGGAATCCTTATACGCATCGACTGAATTCAGTTGAAATTGAAAATGGGAATAAAGTGTATTATTTTATCAACCATTATGAATTGAGACAAAGCTGGAATGAAATTTCAACGACAAATATCGATAGCCTTGATGAAAAAGGACACAATATACGTCATACATTAATTCGCTATCTAACCAGCATGGGCGAATTTAAGGATGCAGAAGCTGTCCACACATTAAGTCAAAAAGACATTGAAGCCATTGAGTCCGGAATATGCAATGTACGCTATAAATCAGGAGAAGGAAATGCAGCACGCCTGTATTATACAATCTGGCAATTGCACAATTATTTTCATGGTGGAAATCCTTCAGGACAAAGTATTACCCAGCGCATTGAGCATCTAAAAACGGGTTGGCATATTTTTAAAGATAATCCGGTATTAGGAATCGGCACCGGTGATGTCGATGACTATTTCAAACATCAGTATCGATTGGATAAATCGCCACTACTACCCGAATTCAGACATCGCTCACACAACCAGTATATGACTTTTATGATTTCTTTTGGAATGCTTGGTTTTATAATCTTCCTATTCGCCTGGTTTATGCCGGCAATCCGAAAACAAGGATTTAAAAATTACTTTTTTTTAGTTTTCTTTATTATTGCAAGCCTGAGTATGCTTTCAGAAGACAGTTTTGAAACATTAACGGGTTCTGCTTTTATTGCAACATTTTATTCGCTATTTTTATGGGGAACAAATCATAAGCTTATGTTTCAGGAAAAATTTATGAGAAAAGCCATCGTATTGGCAAAGGAGAATATAAAAACAGGAAACGGTCCCTTTGGAGCTGTCATTGTTAAAGACGGAGAAATTATTGCTGAAACCTCAAATTCAGTAACCCGCAATAATGACCCAACAGCACATGCCGAAGTCAATGCAATACGGCAAGCCTGTGAAAAGCTTCAAACATTTGATTTAAGCGGATGTGAAATTTATTCATCCTGCGAGCCATGTCCAATGTGTCTGGGAGCGATTTACTGGGCACAACTCGACAAACTTTATTTTGCAAGTAGCCGCCAAGATGCTGCAAGTGCAGGCTTTAACGATGAGTTTATTTATGAAGAATTAGCCAAAAACATCAGGGAAAGAAAAATACCAACCCGCCAAATCATGAAAGATGAGGCTGATATTGTCTTTAAAACATGGAATGATTTTGAAGATAAAATCAGCTATTAATCACTAATTATGCAAAAATTAGGTGCAGATTTTTTCACGCGTGATGTCCTAATTGTCGCTCCTGAACTGATTGGGAGAATTATTCAAATAAAAACCGACAAGAAGGTCGAAAACTTTCGCATTACTGAAACAGAAGCATACCGCGGAGAGGAAGATTTGGCATGTCACGCTCGAAAAGGGAAAACATCACGAACTGCACCCATGTATGAAACCGGAGGAATTCTGTACATTTATCTAATTTATGGAATGCATTGGATGCTTAATATCGTTACCGCAGAAAAAAATAACCCTCAGGCGGTACTAATCCGTGGAGTAGCACAATACAACGGCCCGGGAAAACTCACAAAGCGAATGGGAATAAACAAAAAATTCAATTATCTGAAAATATATGATTCAGAACAATTTCAATTGTTTGATGATGGATTTTCTCCAAATATTGCTGCCGGAAAACGCATAGGAATTGATTACGCCGGAGAAGTTTATAAAAATAAAGCGTGGCGTTATTTTCAATCCGAATAATCCTGAATAACTTGTTCTATCGCCTGCGGATAATGTCGATATTCAAGTTTATGAATGCGATTTGCCAGTGATTCGACGCTGTCCTCATCGAAAATAGGACAATAAGCCTGTAAAATTAGCTTTCCTTCATCGTATTTTTCATTCACATAATGAATCGATATTCCACTCTGTGTTTCACGATTTGCAAGCACCGCTTTATGTACATTATCACCATACATCCCTTTACCACCATAAGAAGGAAGCAAAGCCGGATGTATATTTAAAATCCGATTTGGAAACTCTGTTACCATTTTTGAGGGAATTAATGCTAAGAAGCCTGCCAGAATAATGTAATCAATTTGATGATTTTTTAGACACTCAAGCAACGCATCGGATTTTTTTATCTCGGTATTTGAAAAATAATATGAAGGAATTTTAAGCCGTTTTGCACGTTCCAGCACACCGGCCTTTTGATTGTTCGCAACAATGCATTTTACGCCAATTTCCTTACTATCTGCGAAATATCTTGCAATATTTTCAGCATTTGTACCCGATCCTGATGCAAAAATCGCTAAATTTGTCATGTTATTTTTATGTATAATTATTTGAGTTTCAAAGTAAAGCATTTTTTGTTGGTCAAAAAAATGGCTTTTTATTTGGATAGTTAATTTATAAATTTGTTTCTTTGTAAGCTCAAAATGCATTTTAATTTTTTATTAATATAAATTTATAACTATGTCTGATATTGCATCAAGAGTAAAAGGTATTATCGTTGACAAACTTGGCGTTGACGAAAATGAAGTGACTCCAGAAGCTAGTTTCACTAACGATCTCGGAGCTGACTCACTTGACACTGTAGAACTCATCATGGAATTCGAAAAAGATTTCGATATCTCTATTCCAGATGAAGAAGCTGAAAAAATTGCCACTGTAGGTGACGCGATTTCTTACGTTGAAAACAACGCAAAATAAGAATTAGGTATCACTAATTTGAAATCTTATGGAACTCAAACGAGTAGTAGTAACAGGTATTGGTACAATTAACCCATTAGGGAATAACATATCTGATTTCTGGGAAAATCTTTCCAATGGTAAAAGTGGAATTGACTGGATTAAAGGATTTGATGCCAGTGAATTTAAAACCCGTTTTGCCTGCGAAGTGAAAGATTTTGATGCCAAAGAATATCTCGATCGTAAAGAGATTCGTAAGATGGATCGGTTTTCTCAGTATGCCTTGGTATCAGTTGCAGAAGCAATTGAAGCATCTGGCTTACTCAGTAACGACAGTGTTGACAAAGATGAAATTGGTGTGATCTGGGCTTCCGGTATCGGAGGCCTGGACACTTTAATTTCAGAAATGAAATCATATGTTGAAGGAGGATTCAAACCACGGTTTAGCCCATTCTTCATCCCAAAAATGATTTCAGACATCGCTGCCGGACACATCAGCATGAAATACGGATTTCGCGGTCCGAATTTCGCAACAGTTTCCGCATGTGCATCTTCATCCAATGCATTAATTGACGCTTTCAACTACATCCGTCTCGGTAAAGCAAATGCGTTTGTCGCCGGAGGTTCTGAAGCTGCAGTTAATGAAGCCGGGCTTGGAGGTTTTTCTTCCATGCAGGCAATTTCCAGAAATAATGATGAGTACAAATCTGCATCCAGACCATTTTGCGCAACTCGCGATGGGTTCGTAATGGGCGAAGGTGCCGGTGCGCTAATTCTGGAAGAATATGAACATGCAAAAAAACGCGGAGCAAACATCATCGCAGAATTAATCGGAGGCGGAATGTCTGCTGATGCTCACCACGTAACTGCACCAGACCCGAATGGAGGCGGAGCAAGACTTGTTATGGAAAGAGTATTGAAAGACGCCGGCATTGACGGACATCAAGTCGATTACATCAATGTACACGGAACTGCTACTCCAATTGGTGATGTAGCAGAATTAATCGGGATCCAACGAGTTTTTGGAGAGCATGCATTCGAACTGAATATCAGCTCAACAAAATCCATGACTGGACACCTGCTTGGTGCGGCCGGAGCACTCGAATCTATTGCTGCAATCCTTGCAATTAAACACAACCTCGTGCCACCAACAATTAATCATCAGGAATGGGACGAAAACATTGACAAGCGTTTTAACTTAACTTTGCATAAAGCACAGGAACGCAAAGTCAATTATGCAATGAGCAACACTTTTGGTTTCGGAGGACACAATACATCTGTATTATTTAAAGCGTTTGAAGGATAATAGCTTTGAGAAAACCCAGAGCATATTACACGCTGTTCCTGCTACTTACTAAACAAAAACACTTTATCCGACAATTAAGAAAATTGCTCGGATTTTACCCTTTGCATTTATCCTATTACAAAACAGCTTTTCGACATCGTTCGGCCAGTCTGCATGAAGGAAATGCAACCATTAACAATGAACGCTTGGAATTTCTCGGAGATGCGATTCTTGATGCGATTGTCTCTGATTATCTGTACGAACTTTTCCCCGATGAAGATGAAGGATTTCTCACAAGAATGAGAGCAAAAATTGTACAACGCAAAACAATGAACCATATCGCAAACTCAATGGACTTGCAAAACTTTCTTGTTATAGACACCAAAAGCAACATGAGTACTGACCGAATTCTCGGAAATGCACTTGAAGCACTCGTCGGTGCAATTTATCTGGACAGATCTTATCGGGCGACCCGCTATTTCATTGTTAAAAATTACCTGAAACGCATTGACTTTTCAGTTATTCAGGAAGCACAATACGACCATAAATCCAAATTATATCATCTGATACAAGATAAAAAATGGAAATTAGTGTTTGAAACTCACGAGCATATTGAAGATTGCGAACACAGTGCACATTTCTTATCTATTGTAAAAATTAACGATGCATTTATCGCCGAAGGAAAGGCATGGACAAAGAAAGAAGCGGAACAAGAAGCATCTAAAATGGCACTTGAAAAAATCATTTCTTAATCGTACTTTTATAAAAAATTCATTTGGTGAAATCGTCTCGATTAAAATATCAACCAATTTCTAATTTCGCTTTAATTGCAATTTCCAGCAGTGAAGGAATGGCACGCATCAGTTGGATAATCAATCGTGCTCTAAACATCAGTTTAACGCGTTCTGATGAGCTGAAAGTTTTTAATGAGAAATTGGAAGCCATTCAGGATTTCGCTTGCTACGTACATACCAATATGCATGATGAGATCGTTCACAGACTAATTGAAAACAAATCGACCGGTGGATACTTAAGTAAAGAAAATCAGAATATTGATTATTTTCTGCAATGCATTGAGAAAAAGGATGCAGAGATAGAACAAATACTGAAAAAGATAAAAACTGCTGAAGATATCCTTTTTGCAAGCATTATAGAATCCACGGATAAAGCATTAACACAAAAATTACTGATATAAAATGGATTTTAAATTACTGAAAGCAATAAGCGAAGCACCCGGAGTGAGTGGCTTTGAGACAAAAATAAGAGCGCTGATTCAAAAAGAAATCATAGGGCTCGCTGATGAAGTTTCCATTGATAACATGGGAAATCTGACCGCATTAAAACGCGGTGCAGAGCGTAAAAAACTGATGGTAGCTGCCCATATGGATGAAATCGGATTTCTTGTCAGTCATATTGATAAAGAAGGATTTATTCGCTTCATTCCACTCGGGGGTTTCGACCCTAAAACCCTTACTGCACAGCGTGTTGTAATTCACGGCAAGAGAGACATTGTCGGCGTAATGGGCTCAAAACCCATTCATGTTATGGATGCTGAAGAGCGCAAAAAAAATGCTGAAATCAAAGATTATTTCATTGATACAGGCTTGACACAAAAAGAAGTACTGGAAATTGTAGAACCGGGAAATGCAGTTACTCGCGAAAGAGAATGCATCCGAATGGGACATTGTATTAACGGAAAATCGCTTGACAACAGAGTGTCAGTTTATGTTTTGATTGAAACACTAAAAGCTCTGAAAAATGTTGAAATTCCATACGATCTGTATGCCGTTTTTACTGTTCAGGAAGAAGTTGGAATTCGCGGAGCACAGGTTGCTGCATTGGAAATTGAACCTGACTTTGGAATTGGACTTGATACTACAATTGCGTATGATGTTCCAGGCGCACAAGATTATGAAAAAGTGACCGAACTAGGTAAAGGAACTGCTATTAAGCTCATGGATTCCTCGGCGATTGCTGATCAGCGAATGATTCAGCACATGAAAAATACAGCAAAAGCTCACAATATTACTTATCAAACAGAAATATTGCCGGCCGGAGGAACTGATACTGCCTTCATTCAACGTATGAACAAAAGCGGAGCAATTGCAGGCGCAATTTCTATCCCAACAAGGCATATTCACCAAGTCGTTGAAAGCGTGCATGAAGAAGATGTTGAAGCAAGTATAAAACTGCTTGTTGAATGCATCAAAGGCATGAAAGCAGCAAAATGGACTTATTGATTCTGCTATGGGAGTTATTGCCAGACAAAGTGTAAAAGGCTCAATTTACAATTATTTAGGAGCAGCGGTTGCCTTCCTGAATACCTTGTTTTTAATGCCAATCTTATTTAGCACTAATCAAGTTGGTTTAATTAATGTGCTTTTGGCAATAAGCTCAATGGTTGCTCAATTTTCAACATTGGGAGTCAATTATGTTAATATACGACTCTTTCCTTACTTTAAAACAAAAGACAAGTACCACAAAGGCTTTGCTCGTTTGATTTTAATATTTTCTATTGCAGGTATTGCAATTTCAACAAGCTGGTTTTTTCTCTTTAAAGGAAACATCATTTCCAGTAATATTGAAAAAGCGCCTCTGCTTTCAGAGAATGTATATTACTTGATTCCCATGATTATTGCTTCTTTGACTTACCTTATTCTTGACGGATATTTTCGCTCAATTTATAAAGCAAGTACATCAATTTTCTTTCGCGAATTATTTATGCGCTTATTAATCTTTTTTGGATTAATGCTTTATAAATTTAATTTGATTGATTTTCAAAACTTTTTGAATTATTACATGCTGGCTTTTGTCTCTCCAAGTATTATAATGTTTGCATATCTTATTCGGATTGGAGAGTTTAAAGTCAGAGCAAAATTTAGAGATTTGCCACCAAATATTTGGAGATTAGTTGCAAGTGTTGCCTTTTTTGGAATGATTTCTGGTTTTACAAATATCTCCATTATGAACATGGATAAATTCCTGATAAGTAAATATCTTGATTTAAGTTCAGCGGGGATTTATGCCGTATCTTTTTACTTTGGGACAATGATTCTCATTCCAGGGAAAGCAGTACGAAGGATTTCTTCTGCCGTAATTAGCGAGGGATTTCAAAACAATGACCTCAATAAGGTGAAAATGGTTTACGTAAAAAGTAATTTAAATATGTTCATTGGGGGTTTGATTCTATTTGTTTTTCTCTGGGCAAACATCCATAATATTTTGAGAATTTTACCGCCTGAATATGCGGCTGGTAAATGGGCAATTTTCATTATCGCAAGTGCATTTGTTCTCAATATGATTTCAGGCTTGAGCAATCAAGTCATCCTATACTCCAGCGCTTATCGACTACACTCCTTTATTATGTTGGGACTGCTTGCAATACTTATTGTTTCCAACATCATTCTGATTCCCAAAATGGGGCTGGAAGGTGCTGCTCTGGCAACTTTTATTACCTATTTAATTGATATGTTGTTTAAATGGATTTTTATCTGGAGAAAGTTTAACATTCAACCATTTCAATGGAAACACTTTTTTATTTTTCTTATTGCAGTTTCAATTTACGCACTATCATTGCTTCTACCCGAGTTATCACTCATTCCAGACATGATTATCAGAAGTGCAGGAATTGGAATCTTATTTATTATCGGAATACGTGTTTTCAAGCTCTCTGATGATTTGAACGCAATTATTGACAGAGCACTTGAAATTCTACATTTGAAATCGAGATAACATCCATTAATTATCCTGTAATTAAGAGAATAAGTTAACGAAAAAAGCTAATTTTGTACAATTAGGATTGAAATTGTCTCTTAATTATTGACATTTTAAAGCGAAGCGCATAAAACAAGCAAAACAAATGAATGAAGATTTTTCGAAATACAATGGAGAAAATACGGTATTAAGAAAAGCCCAGCTTCGATTGCTTGATATGCTTTTAGAACTTGATAAAATCTGTAAAAAACATAATATTCCTTACTGGATTGATGGAGGTTCCACCTTGGGGGCTCTGCGTCATGATGGATTTATTCCTTGGGATGATGATATTGATATTGCTTTATTGAGGAAAGATTATCGTAAACTCACTAAGATTTTAAAAGTAGAATTGCCGGAAAATTTGGTTTTGCAAAATCATAAAAACGAAAAGCATTATCACATGCTTTATGCGCGAGTTGTTGACAAACACTCTTTGGCAGATTATGGTGTGGAAAAGGCGCCATTCCGAAAACACTTTAAATATCAAGGGCTCTTTTTGGATATTTTCTACATCGATCGAGGGAGTCTGGGATTAAAACGATTTGTCGATTTCTTTTACTTTATCTCATTTCGCATTATCCGAAAACATAACAAACGAGGAAACAACAAGCTCATGTGGTTATTTTCTCACCTTGTTTGGCTTACATCACGATTTTTTGTCTTTAGCTTACGCAGATTGTCCTTTTTGTTTCCAAAAGACAAATTGATATATGGTTTCGGCGTTCCTTACAATTGGGAATTTCGCAGACACGAAATTCTGCCTGTTAAACCTATTAAATTTGAAGGAAAAACCGTTTCCGGACCATCTGATACACACGCTTATTTAACGCGTTGCTTTGGGAATTACATGGAAATACCTCCGAAAGATCAAAGACCAGCACATGCAAAAACCATTAAAGTCTATTAATTAAAAACTATGACACAAAAACGACCAAATCTCTTTATTGTCGGAGCTGCAAAATGCGGCACAACATCAATATACTATCATTTAATGAAGCATCCTGATATCCATTTTTGCAAAGTGGTTAAAGAGCCATATTACTTTTCAACGAAATATGCCCAAATACCTCATCATGGAAAAGAAGATGAAATCAATGATGAAAAACGCACGGGTTTAGCAAGTTTTGATGATTATTTGAAACTATTTAAAGAAGCAAAGGATGAAAAAATCATTGGGGAAGCATCTACTGATTATTTGTATTTCTATCAGGTAGCAGATGATATCAAAGCAATGAACCCTGATGCGAAAATTATTATCAGTTTAAGAAATCCTGTGGATAGAGCATTTTCTGCTTATTATCATCAAGTCAGTAAAGACAGAGAAAAGCTTTCGTTCGAGAAGGCACTTGAAGCAGAAGAAAGTCGAATTAAAGACAATTACAGTTTCATCTGGAGATATAAAGATGTTGGCTTGTACTCAAAAAGAGTGAAACACTTTCTGGATGTTTTTGGTCCTGAAAAAGTAAAAATTATTCTATTTGACGACATCAAAAATGATATTACCTCTGTTGTACACGAGGTGTTGGAATTTCTCGAACTGGATACAAATTTAAAAGTTAATGCTTCTGAAAAACACAGAGCTACAGGTGTATATCGCTTTAAAAAATTCAATGATTTGATGTTTAAGAAAACCTTTGTGCGTAAAATTTTGCAAAAAGTATTATCGCAAAAAGCAAGAAATCGTTTGTTATTGAAACTCACAAATGTCAATCTGAAGAAACCTCAGATGAATCCAAATACACGGAAATATTTAATCGATTATTTCAAAGAAGATATTCTTGAAACTGAAAAAATTATTGGAAGAGATTTACAACATTGGTTGAAATAAGTTTTAGCTAATAATTTAAAAATTGAATAAAAACCTGAAAATCAAATAAAATGCAAGCAATTATTTTAGCCGCCGGAATGGGTAAACGACTGAAGGACTTAACAAAAGATCGTACTAAATGCATGGTAAAAGTTAATGGGGTGACTCTCATTGAGCGAATGCTGCGGCAAATTGATGCGTTAAACACATCAAAAATAGTTGTGGTTGTTGGTTATCACGGTCAGGAGTTAATTGATTTTATTTCTTCATTGCATATTAAAACGCCTATTGAGTTTATAGACAACAAGATATACGACAAAACAAACAATATTTACTCACTTTACATGGCAAAAAATGATTTGCTTAGTGATGATACTTTGTTGTTTGAATCCGATTTGATTTTCGAAGACAGTGTATTGCAACGCATTGTAAATGATCCACATCCAAATCTTACACTTGTCTCAAAATATGAGAGTTGGATGGATGGAACCGTTGTTACCATTGATGATGACAATAACATTACCAGTTTTTTAGGTAAAAACAATTTCAATTTCAATCATATTTCAGAATACTACAAAACCGTAAATATTTATAAGTTTAGTAAAGCGTTTTCCAATACACATTATGTTCCATTTTTAGAGGCATACAGCAAAGCGTTGGGAAATAATGAATATTACGAGCAGGTTCTGAAGGTCATTACTCCACTGGATAAACCGGAAATCAAAGCCTTGCCACTAGACAATGAAAAATGGTATGAAATCGATGACATCCAAGATTTGGATATCGCCGAAAGCATCTTTACTCAATCAAATTCAGAAAAGCTACAACGCATACAAAAACGATATGGTGGATATTGGAGATACCCTCAACTTATCGACTTCTGTTATCTCGTAAATCCATATTTTCCTCCACAAAAATTGATGGATGAAATTAAGGTGAATTTTGAACAGCTTTTAACAGAATATCCATCCGGAATGGATGTTAACAGCTTGTTGATTGCAAAGTATTTCGATATGGACATTAAGCATGTTTGCGTCGGAAATGGAGCAGCTGAGATTATCAAGTCAATTACAGGCAAATTGAATGGCAAATTTGGCATTGTTATTCCAACTTTTGAAGAATATCCAAATCGCCTTACTAAAGAGGACATTATACATTACAAGCCTCAAAATGCCGATTACAAGTACGGTGCTGATGAGTTGATTGAGTTTTTCAGCAAATCTGACAATCAAATATCAAATTTAGTCCTTATCAATCCGGATAATCCGTCAGGAAATTTTTTGGATAAGAATGATGTACTGAAACTTGTGGAATGGACGAAAGCCAAAAACATGAATATTATTCTGGATGAATCATTTATTGATTTTGCAGAATCCAGCAAGAGTGAAAGTCTTCTCCTTAGAGAAATTATCCAAAAATATTCCAATCTTATTCTGATTAAAAGTATTTCTAAATCTTTTGGTGTGCCAGGACTTCGTTTAGGTTTTGCTGCATCATCAAATACAGATTTGATTCAGTTCATGAAAAAGGACTTATCAATTTGGAACATTAATTCATTCGCTGAATTCTACTTGCAAATTGCTGAAAAATACCGGTCAGATTATTGGTCTGCTATTGAGCGTTTCAAAACTGAACGCCAACTATTCATAGATAAATTAAGTCAGCTGGAGATTATCCGCCCAATTGAAACGCAATCCAATTATTTTTTGTGTGAAGTCTTTGGATCTGCTCAAGAATTGACAGAAAAACTCTTAAGTAATTATAACGTATTTATTAAAGATCTATCCTCTAAAAAGGGCTTTGAAGGGAAAGAGTACATTCGAATAAGTATTAAAACCCAAGAGGAAAACAATAAGTTAATTGATGCACTAAAGCATATTCAAGAAGCAGCGCATAAATAGTGATATTTAAAACGTAATAATTGTTTGCTGTTCTTTTTGCTTATGAAAAGTATCAATAATTTCTGTCACAATTATTGAAGTTTTCTGGCTGTGTTTCCAGCTTTCCTTCTGACCATTTTGAATCAGATCAATAAACTCAGCCAATTCATAACGCAAACCGTCACCATAAAATTTATGGAAATACTTGCTATTGTTTGCCGGATTTTCAAAGCGCACTTCAAATTCCTGTGTTTTCCACCATGGAGCAGGAACATAAACATATCCTTTTGTTCCGGAGATTGTCATCATGCCTTCCGATTTTACGCCAAGCCCAACTTTCGCCGTTGCAACTGCGTGTTTGTATTGCAGATGAATTCTGGAAAACATATCAATGGAATCCTTAAAATATGCTTCATTGCGTTGGGCAATTGGTTTTCCGAGTAATTGAACAATTGCCGTTAAGGGATAAGTTGATAATTCATTAACACTTCCACCAAATCCGTTATTTTTCATTTCCCGTGTATTGGGATCAGCTAGTTTGGTAAAACATGCCTCGACAGATTTAATGTTCCCGATGATTCCTGATTTTGCAATTTCAACCAAGCGAATAAACCCGGGAGCATAAGAGGTTTTAACCGCCTCTATAATCACTGCCTGATTAGCTTCTGCCACTTGGAAAAGTGCATTTAATTCACTAACAGACAAACAGATGGGTTTCTCACATAAAACATGAATGCCTTTTTCTAATGCTTTTTTTGCCATTTCAAAATGCATTTGATGCGGAGTTGCAATATACACGGCATCAACATTTTCCAGTAACAATTCATAATTATCTGTATGAAGATGGAGTTCATATTGTTCTGCAAATCGCTTGGCGTTTTCAGCTTTAGCTGAACAAACACCAACAATTTGGCAACCGCTCACAAATTTTGATTCAGGAATGAAACGTTGAGCAATCCGTCCTGTCCCAACAACACCAAGACTTATAATCTTATGTTTAGCATTCCGCAATTCGGTGCTGGAAATATCTTTTGTGCGCTCAAGATATACCACCTCGCAGTATTCTTTTAAATAATCAAAACGACCCAGCCAATCAGAACCAATAACAAAAGTGTCAACTTCATACTTTTGCACATCGGAAATTTTTTGTCCCTGATAATTTTCAACAATAATTTGGTCTGCCAAGCCCGTATCTTTCACATTTTCTATACGTTGCTCCAAACTCTCCTCAACATTTAATTTTCCCCGGTCAAGATCATATTGTTCGCCGGTTACCCCAACAATGAGCTTGTCGCCCAATGCTTTCGCCCGTTTTAAAATATTTATATGTCCTTTATGGATTAAATCAAATGTACCGTATGTAACGACTGTTTTCATGACTGTTTCGATTGCTGAATGACAAATTTAGAAAAAATCTCAGGAATGAACATGTTTATTTTCTGAGTAGAGTAAATAACCGCTCAGAAGATTTTCCATCCTGATAAGTAAATGATAAATTCAATATATCTTTACGTGCTGCTTGATAATTATCTTTCCCATTAAAACAAGCTTTAAGTGCTGTTTCCAGTTCTATTTGATTAATGCATTTTTCTCCGGGAGCTGTTTGATAAAAATCCGTGCGTAAGCCCACTTCCTGTTTTTGATAGGCTTCAAAATCCGGAATAAAGAAAATTACCGGCCGATTTGTCAGCAAATAATCAATATAAATGGATGAATAATCGGTAATCATCGCATCACAAATCTTCATTAATGGATAAACATCCTTGCTTTTATCATAAATAAAAACATTGGACAGATTCTCCGTATAAGGCACCGGGCTTAAAATATGATATTTCAACACCAACAGAAGTTTATTGTCCTGACAAAATTGATTCATTCGTGCAAAATCAATAAAATTCATGCTTAAATGAGTTCTGTAGGTGGGTGTGTACAAAACAATCTTTGTTTTTTCGTTTTCAGGTTGCTTTATAAGCCTGTCCAACAATAGTTTATCTGCATTAATGAAATCTACGTCATTTAATTCACGAAAGAAAATATCATTACGTGATTGCCCGATGGGTAAAATGGATTTATGGCGAAAGGCATTTTTGTACAAATGCTCTGAGTAATAATCAGAAGTGGAAGCAATTAACTCGTACCGCACGATTTGCCCTCGAAGTATGCCATAGCATTTCCGAAAAAATCGCCATTTCGATTTTGTAAATTGATCGGTATCCAACTCTATTTTCTTTGAACTGACCCCATGCCATAATTGAATTTTAGCTGCTTTTATTGCAAAAAACGATTTAAAATTGTAAAACCAGGTTGAGGTATCCACAATAAGATAATCTGCACGCATTAATAAAAACACGGCTCGCCATGATGGATAAAACACGGCATTCGGAATGGATTGAGTCGCCGGATTTTTGGTTTCAAACACAAAATGCGCATTCTGATACGGTAAATTAAGGAGATAATTATTAAAATATTTTGTGTTGTCACTGTAATAGCTTGCATCTCGGCCAATAAGAATGTAAAGTCCCTTTTTTTTGGGAACAAGCAATGAAACCGGAACGATGAGGAGCCATCCGAAAATAATAGTAACTACTGATATCAAGCGCTCAAGCTGTTTCATATGCAATGCGAAGTGAAAATAAATATTTCGACTGAAAATACATAAAAAGTGGGGAAAACAAAAACAGGGATTAAGTTGCATTTAGCAGATTTCAAACAATGATTGTTTGAGTATTTTTCTAAAATAATATTGCGTAAAATAAAAATATTAGTAATTTTGCAGGTCTTGAGCCATTAGCTCAGTCGGTTTAGAGCGCTTGCTTGACAGGCAAGAGGTCACTGGTTCAAATCCAGTATGACTCACAAAAGGGAGCGAAAGTCTTCCTTTTTGGTACCCAAAAACATTTAATGCTTTCGGTTTTAAATTCACGATTACCGTCCTTTCACGCAGAAAAGCAGAAATAAATCTTTATTGAGCAGCAGAGAAAAACATCTGTAACAGATAAGAATTTGCCGATTTATCATTAATTTAGCAACCAGTAAAACAACGATTCACATGCATTTTAAAGATATTATAGGTCAAACAACCATAAAAAACCATTTAATACACACGGTAAAAACTGGCCGGATCAGTCATGCTCAATTGTTTTTCGGTCCTCCCGGGGTTGGTAAACTTCCGTTGGCCATAGCATTTGCACAATACCTTTCATGCGAAAACCCATCTGATAATGACAGTTGCGGTGTATGCCCTTCGTGTAAAAAATTTGCGAAATTTGTTCATCCCGATCTTCATTTCGTGTTTCCCGTGATAAAAGCCGATAACAAAAAGCCGGTAAGTGACAGTTATATTGAACAATGGCGTGAGACACTGATCAACAAGCCGTATTTTACCTTTCAGCAATGGTTAGAACAACTGGAAAGCCAAAATAAGCAGGCAAGTATCTATCGTGATGAGGCCACGGAGATCATTCGTAAACTAAGTTTGAAAACCTATGAATCAGAATTTAAAACAATGATCATCTGGTTGCCGGAAAAAATGAACAGGACAGCAGCCAACAAGTTGCTTAAGATGATTGAAGAGCCCCCTCCAAAAACTGTGTTCTTGCTAATATCCGAAGACGCAAACAGTGTTTTGCCAACGATATTTTCCCGAACCACACCTGTTAAAATTCCTGCTATAGATACAAAAGAGCTGGCAAATTATCTATCAGAAAAATACAATATTGATCATGCAGAAGCTATGACAATCAGCCGCATGAGCCGGGGGAATTTTGCTGAAGCCAGAAATCATCTCGCTGTATCTGATGCACGGAAAGAACACCTGGATAAAATGAAGACATGGCTACCTGCGATGATAAACAAAAACATAGCGGAATGCATAGAATGGGCTGAAAATACCGGGGCCTTAAGCCGTGAAATACAAAAAGGTTTTTTGATTTATACATTGCGGTTTTTCAGGGAAATGCTTATGATGCGTACCAAAAACCGGAGCCTTATTTTCCTGACAGAAGAGGAAAAGGAATTTGCAGGAAAAATATCACATCACATCAGCCTGAAAAAAATCCACAATATACAGGAACAAATAGAAACTGCACATTACCATATTGAACGTAATGGGACATCCAAAATCATTTTACTGGATTTAAGTTTCAATCTGATTCGGTTGATTCAAAAATAAGTATTAACTTTGAATCATATTTGCAACCCCCAAAGTGATGTAAGATGAATAAAAGCAGGGAATTAGAACACGGATGCAGGGTTTGCGAGATTGATGAAAGCGCCAACGAATTTAATATAGCTCACGGATGTTATAAATTAGATGTTTACGATTGGTTAAATTATACTCCGCAAACACCACATCCCTTTGACATAGTAGAGATCCGGTTTAAGAACACACGAAAATCTTATTTTGAAAATGTCAATGGGTTACCCCTTCGCATAGGAGATATCCTAGCTGTGGAGGGATCACCCGGCCATGATATAGGCATTGTATCCCTTACCGGTGAACTGGTAAAAAATCAGCTGAGAAAAAAGCACATTCCTTTTGACACAGAATTCAAAAAAGTATATCGCAAAGCAAAGCCCGCTGACATAAAAAAGTGGAAGGAAGCTGTTGAATTGGAAATCCCCACCATGCTAAGAACACGTGAAATGATTAAAAACCTCGGGCTTGACATGAAACTTGGGGATGTGGAGTTTCAGGGAGATAAAACCAAGGCTATTTTTTATTACATTGCTGAGGAACGCGTTGATTTCAGGGAATTGATAAAAATCATGGCTGATGAATTCCGTATTCGTGTCGAAATGAAACAAATCGGAGCCAGGCAGGAGGCCGGCAGACTCGGTGGCATTGGCCCTTGTGGTCGTGAATTGTGTTGCACCACATGGTTATCAGATTTTAAATCAGCAACCACACATGCTGCCAGAACCCAGGAATTATCTCCCAACCCACAAAAACTGGCCGGACAATGTGGTAAATTGAAATGTTGCATAAATTTTGAACTTCCTGTTTATCTGTACGAAAGAAAAAAAATCCCAAAGCAACATTTCACACTTAAAACAAAACAGGGAGATGCCAGGCACGTGAAAAATGATATTTTTAAACACCTGATGTATTATGAAATTATTATTGATAATGCACCCCTTCTTACTGCTTTGCCCATTGAAAGAGTGAAAGAAATTATTGAACTTAACAAACAGGGAATTCTCGTTGACAACCTGCTTGACACCAAAACGATCAACACAACACAAAACATTCCCGATGAGAATGATTACACCAGTGATCTAAATCAAGGTAATATAAACAGATTTGAAAATAAAGGAAAGCAAAAACGCAGGAAACCCAAATCGAAAAAACACAGGAAAACCTAACCCCGGAAATCAGAAAAACAAGCAAAAAATGATAAAACATAAACTATTGTCTTTAAGCATAATATTGTCTTTATTTCTTCTCCAGGCATGTGATAACAAGGAGGTATATAAAGAATACAAAAATATACCGGATAAAATCTGGGACCGTGATTTTCAACCTGAATTCAACGTTGATATCGAAGAACCTGAAAACACATACAACATTTATCTTCATGTCCGTAATGCAAGTATGTATCCGTATTCCAACATTTGGATATTCGTGCATTCCACGACTCCTACAGGAAAATCTTCAACCGATACCGTAGAATGTATCCTTGCTGATAAATCCGGGGAATGGACAGGTGATGGCATGGGAGATATCTGGGATAAAAAAATTTTATGGAAACAGCATTATTCATTTCCACAGAAAGGAGAATACAGCTACCGCATGGAACAAGCAATGCGGGTTAAAAAACTGCCAGGCATCATGGATGTCGGTATCTCAGTAGCCAGCGTTGAACAAGAATAAATTTGCCGTGGGTAAGCATAAATTACAACGTTTTAAAGAAAACAAGAGTTTCCCCCATGTCATTCAGCCTCATCACCCGGAATTGTTAAACAACCAGGTAAAGATCAAAGGCAGGTGGAACAAAACGCTGTTTAAAAATGACAATCCCCTTGTCCTTGAACTTGGCTGTGGAAAAGGCGAATATGCTGTTGGGCTGGCAAAATTAAATCAGGATAAAAATTATATCGGTGTGGACATCAAAGGTGCAAGGCTATGGCGGGGAGCCAAAGATTCACTTGAAGCCGGTATGTTGAATGTGGCATTTCTCCGCATCCGGATTGATTTTATCCAGTATTGTTTTGCCCGCAATGAAGTGGATGAAATATGGTGTCCCTTTTCTGACCCTCACCGGGGTAGGCGTAAAAGCATCACCAAACGGCTGACATCATCAAAATTTTTAAAACGCTACCAGGCCATTTTGAAAAACAACGGCATCATTCACCTGAAAACAGATGACCCTGTCATGTATGCTTATACACTGGACGTAATCAGGCATAATAAACTGCCGCTCCTGCACGATATACCCGACATATACGATGGGGACCATACTGACATTGTGCCTCCCATAAAAACCCATTATGAATATAAATGGCTTGAAGAAAAACGCACCATCAGATATATCCGCTTTAGATTATTACAGGATATTGAACTTACAGAACCGCCTATAGGGGACTTTTATTAATTCTTTCGCATCAAGATTTTCAGCGTTTTTCATAGACAATGAAAATATCACTATGGCTAATGGTTCATAATGGGACGAGATTTTCACTATGGCCTTACAGATATTTTAATCATCCCTGCAACCAAGGGGTGCGTGTTCACCGCATTAGCCATTTTTTCGTAGTGGGTCAAAGCATTTCCAGGGATTGTAAATAGTGTCTGTCAATAGAGTCAGTGTTTAGTTCATAATGTTTGAGTTCGAGGCCTGCGAAGTATTTAAAACCAAGGATTTTACTTTCGTAAATG